>JAZRUB010000080.1:0-8875 GCA_045652305.1 Eubacteriales bacterium | reverse complement strand
CCGACAACTCAATAAGTTGCGAACTATTGCTTATAAAAATCCAAAACAACCCGGAAACGCGCGAAGACGTGCGCAATGCGGCGGAGGCGTGTGGCGCGGTCTACGTCGATTATTCAAAAGATTCGGTAATGCTTCGCCTTGCCGACAATTCGGGCAAAATTGATGATTTTATAAATCTCATGCGCGAATATACGATTCTTGAAATTTGCAGAACAGGTAGCGTATCGCTCGAAAAAGGCAGTACCACTATTAGACAGACGATTAATTTTTGACGAATTTTTGTGCTATAACTAAGCAAGGAAATATTTATAAACAGTTCGATAAATAAGAATTTGGAGGAAGGATGCTATGAAAAAGGCATTTCATGTGATTTGTTGTGCGACAGGCAGTGGTATGATTGGATTCTTTGCAAAACAGTTGAATACAGTAGTTGGATGTGTATTTTTCACCCTTGGTGTTGCCTTGCTTGTTGGTTCAATCATTCTGGTGTCCAAACTGGATAAAGAGGGCAAGTAAATCCCAATTTGTCGAATAGATGAGAGCGGAGGATTTTCCTCTGCTTTTGTTATATTACGGGAGCAATCGAAAGTAAAATCAAAAAAGTATAAAAAACAGTTCCCCGAACTGTTTTTTACGGCCTTCAAATCCCTTCAGAGCAAAATAAAAGACGGGCAATGCCCGTCTTTTGTTTTGGAGCTGGTGGAGAGATTTGAACTCTCGGCCTACTGATTACGAATCAGTTGCGCTACCCCTGCGCCACACCAGCAAACTCCCGTTTTCACGGGCGCGAATTGAATTATAGCATTTTTATTGCTGATTGTCAATATTTTTTGCTATCGCAAGTAAACTTTCTTTGTTATTTTCGGCTTTCCCTTCAATAACACAATCTAACAATTTATCAAGTACCTCTCCGATAGATTTTCCCTTAAAACCGAGCTTACTTACGTCGTTTCCGTCAACAGCAAGGTCTGAAATGAACATACATTCGTCTGAAGTCAATAACTTGCCTGATACATTATTTTTATCCTCGCCGTAAAGCGCACGGCGGTAGGTAGTAACAAGCGTTGCATCTTTCCTACCAAGGTTCGAAATATAGCGTTTTAGCGCTACTCTATCGTCAGGCATAGGCGTTGAATTTACCATCACCAAACATTCATGTTTAGTCTTATTATCCGCACGTAAAAACTCAAGTGCTTCAATAACCGTTTCGCTACAAAGGCAGGTCAAACGCATAGAAAAATCCAAGGGCAATTTGGAAATATTTTGAGTTATTCCGTTTATCGGTACAATACATTTTAAAACGTTTGAATATTTATCAATAACTGTTTGAGCGTTTTTGCCCATCAGAAGTTTTTTCAGTTCGGTAAAAATGCGTTCGGGAGATACTTTATTCAATGTATTTGACAACTTAAACAAGGCGCTTGAGGTGTTTTCCTCTATTTCAAATCCCAAAACAGACGAAAAGCGGATTGCTCTTAAAATACGCAAGGCATCTTCGGAAAAGCGGTCAAACGGATTGCCCACAGTTCGAATTATTCCGCGTTCAATATCGCTAATACCGCCAAATGGGTCTACAAAGCCTTTTTCCTTAGAATAGGCTATTGCATTTACCGTAAAATCGCGTCGTGCAAGGTCAGCTTCAAGGTCGCGGACAAAGGTCACCGAATCGGGATGTCTTGAGTCTGTATAATCGTTTTCGGTTCGGTAGGTGGTAACCTCATACACCTTTTTATCTATCACAACGCCTACTGTACCGTGTTTTATGCCTGTTTCTATTAACGAATATTCCGAAAAGACTTTTTTTGTTTGGTCTGGAGTTGCCGAGGTTGTTATGTCCCAATCGTCAGACGTTCTGTTTAATATCATATCGCGTACGGCACCGCCTACGGCGTACGCCTCGTAACCTGACAAATTAAGCATATTTATAATATGTTCTGCATTCTTATCCAACTCGGTCACCTCCCTATTCTTACTAATTTGATGATAACACATCACAAATTATTTTTCAAGCAGTCATTTTATTTAAAAAACGATAATAGAATCCTTAATGGGTGATATTAAAAATGATGAAGTTAATTGCAATTATTTTATGCTGTGTGTTATTATGTTCTTGTGGGGTAAGAGACGATGATGTTAATGTCGATTACTCATATGAAAAATCGTATCACGTGCTAAGAATCGACGGTTACGACAGTTATTCTATCGATTTAACGGGAGGACAGGCAATGAATGCAATATGGGTATCACAATTCGACATGCACCCCATATACCGCGACGGCAATAAGCAACGAAACGTTGACGACTATGCAAACAAAGTCAAAGTAATGATACAAAACCTAACGCGTGACGGGTTTGATACGATATTCCTGCAACTGCGTCCAAATGGCGACAGCATGTACGAAAGCGAATACTATCCAATGTCAAAATATATCGCGGGTGAATATGGCAAAGATATAGAATATGATGCTATAAAAATCTTCCTCGAAACGGCGAAAGAATCAAATATATCGGTTCACGCTTGGATAAATCCTTATAGATTATGCAGCGAAGAAGAGCTTGAAAATTACGGCAAGGGAACGCTTTATAATTGGCTTTTAGAAGGTATCGGAAAGCGGATTGACAAAGGCGGCGACGGATTACTATACCTCGACCCATCTTATACGGAAGCGACTGATTTAATAATAAACGGCACAAAAGAAATACTTAGCAAATATAATTTTGACGGAATACATATTGACGATTACTTCTACCCTACCGAGTTTGAACTTCAAGACGACGCCGAATTTTTGAAAAGCGGTTATACCAACAAAGGGGATTTCCGCAGAGATAACGTAAACAGAACGGTAAGGGCGTTATACGATGTTACGCACGAGTTTAACAAAATTTTCGGTGCTTCGCCTGCCGGAAATATTTATTCTTTAGCAAACGGATGGTACGTCGATATTTACAAATGGCTTAAAGACGATGGGTTTGTAGACTATATTATGCCACAGTTATATTTTGGGTTTGACAACGCAATCTGTCCCTTTGAAAAAGTCCTTAACGATTGGCAAAATGCTGTTAAAAATGAAAAAATCAAACTATACATAGGTCTTTCGGCATCGAAGTGTGCGTTAGGAAGTGAAGGTGTTGCCGACACATACGCAGGTGAAAAAGGCAAATACGAATGGCGTGACAACAAAGATATTCTTGCACGGTCGTTAAATGCGATTAAGAACGTTGGTGCAGACGGCTTTTGCATATTTGCGTATTCATCGTTCTATAATCCGTTAACGGGCGAAGGAAACTCATTAACCGAGGAAGAACGCACCGCGTTTGTTAAGGCTTCTGTATAATTAAAATAACAAAGGGATTGTTCGTATGAGCAATCCCTTTATACTTTTTATTTATTCAGTTTTGAATAGGTTTTTTCGGTGAAGCGGTCTGAAAGAACTACAAAACGTTCATGACTTCCCTCGCCTATCAATCCGCTTTCGTCAAACGCCTTGACATCGAAAACAAGTTTTCTGCCGTCGCGTTCAACCAATTCTGCTGTTGCTGTTACGGTCATTCCTACGGGAGTAGCTGCAACATGTTTAACGTTCAAAAGCGTACCAACCGTAGTTTCGCCCTCTGAGAGAACAGAAGTAAGCGCCTCACACGCTGTCTTTTCCATAAGGGCAAGCATTGCAGGGGTTGCATAAACTTTTAAACTTCCGCTTCCCACCGCAAGTGCGGTATTCGCATCAGTTACTGATTCGGAAAGGGTTGCTTTTACAGTTTCGTTCATTTCTTTTTGCCCTTTCTCTTAATGATAGCGGTTACAATGCCTACAAGTGCAATAGCGCCTAAAACAGGACCTACTATTCCCCAAACGTTGGATTTTTTACCGTTATCTTCCGAAACGTCGTTTTCCGATATTTCAGAAACTACCGATTCTTCGGGCTCATCCGCTTCCTTGAACGAATTATAAAGTGCGTTATATAGTTCATCGAGCTGACCTACATAAATTACGTCTTGTCTTATATACGCTTGGAGTGCGGAAATATATTTACGAACATCTTTGCGTCGTTCATCGGATTTATCGGAATTAACCATAAAGCCTTCCGCTTCTTTTAACAAGTCGGTATAAACCTTTTCGTTATAAGAATATACACGGAATTCATTTATAGCACCGCTGTAATAAATATTCCAATCGGTATGATACCATTGCTTTAATTGAACGTACTTGACATACCTTGCGTTTACAGAGGCATCTAATTTAATCGTATCGGTTTTTGGGTTTCTTTCGATACCGTCATCAACTTGATAAACGGTAGTGAAATCCGTTCCGTTTTCAGATACCTGAATTTCATAAGCAGGTACTCTTTCACGGAAAGCTATTTCGAACTTTGCAACGCTTTTAACCTCGCCTAAATCAAGCAACAACCATTGTGTAGCTTCATTTCTCGAGAACGAAACGCGTGTTTCTTCGTCGCCGTCAACAGCAAGGTCGGGAGTAAATCTGCCATCATTTACTTCCAAACTCGATGCAGTTGCGGTTGCACCGAGAGCTATATTTGCGTTTGCGATAATTTTATTAACATCGGTTGCCTGAGGTAATACCTTAATATTATCGATATAACCCTTTACACCCTTACCTATCTGAGAAAGAGGTGCCGTAAGTGTTGTTAGTTTTGTTCCGGTAGCATTCAATGCATTTTTGGAGGTATATCCGTACGTACCGTTAACGATAAGAGTAGTTTTCTTAAGGTCGCTGGTCAATTTTATAGTGGTCTTTTCGCCTATCGGGAGTTTATAATCGTAGGTAAAGGTATAAAATTCGGTCTTAAAGCCAAAATTACCCTCGCCGTCTACGTTTGTAAATATCTCTACTCCGTCACCCGAGAATAGTGGTGCGGTTGTTTGTTCTTCAAGATAAATATCAAATTCAAGAGTGTTCGGGAATCCGACTGCATTGGGAGTAAGCGACAAATAAGAATTTCCGTCAAGTACGAACGCGCCGTCTTTAACGGTTCCGCCGTTAAGGTTTACAAATTCGGGAACTTCGCCTTCGAAATCCACAAACAAGCCTTCTTCGGGGACAGAGTGTCTGCCGGGGTCAGCATCACCCGCGCGGAGTGATAATTTTTCGTATCTGGCGATAAAATCATCAGCGCTGATGTTTTTGGTTTCTTCACCCAACCATGTTTTTTCTGCCATCAAGCAGGTCATACCTCTTAGACGGTCGAAAATATCGAACTTGGTTACACCGTTATACGAGGTGTGAAGGTCGTTCCAAAGTGCGAAGCACGCACCAAGCAAACGCTCATCATCGGCATCCATTCTATAATCGCCTGCAAGGTTAAAGTAGTTGACTTGCCATTTGCTGTAAATGGTTTTCAAATTGAAGTAGTCGGGGAAATTATAGTTGGTTGTGGGAACAACGTAAAGTGTGTTATTTACGGTATTGATTATATCGTAGTTGCTTGCCAGCGTTTCTTCAAGACCCGAAATCTTTGTGTCCCAGAAGTTCATCTGAGCATTTTGAGAAATGGGAGTTGTGCCTTGGAAGCCGTTAGGTCCAAGACCGCCCCAGAAACGAGGTGTATAACCCAACGAGTTTACATATTTGATAAGAGTGTCGGTATATGCTCTCATCTGTTCAGCATACTCACGAGGATATTCGTCAGTACCGATATGTACAACTTTGTTGACAAATACGGGGTCGTCACCAGTCATGTATTCCGCCAATAGATTCTTTACAAAGGTTACAGTTTCGGGTTTGCTTATATCCAAACAACGATAGTTATTCGGCAAGAAAGGAGGAGGATTTTCTGCTTTTGAATAGCAACTTGAGTGGAACGGTGTATCTATTTCGGTTATTACCGTTACACCGTATTCAAGCATCTTCTTTTGATATGCACGGTATTCATCCTTGGTATAATAACCGTCTGTTGACGTTAATCCCTTAACGTCACTTTCGAGACGGAACGCCGAATATCCGTTTACACCGTCATCGTTGATATGAAGATGAATCTCGTTCATCTTGAAATATGCCATATAACGTGTGATTTCTTCGACATAGTCAAGGGGAATCCATGCTCTGCCCACGTCTAACATACCCGAACGTATTTCGTATTCCGGGTAGTCAACAGCGCTACCGCAAGGGAATGCGCCGTCTGCGGTAAGGCTTTGTACAACTGTAATACCACCGTAAAGAAGACCTGTATCTGTAGGTGCTTTAATTTCTATTTTGCTTTCTGTTGCTTCAAGGGTGTAGCCTTCTTTGCCGACTTGACTTTCGAGAGTTGTATCCTTAATAAATACAATTTCGTTACTTCCCTTGTCTTCAGTCGACGTGGTAACCTCTAAACCGAGCATTTCTTTAAAGAAGCCCTGTACCTTTTCGACAGAAGCAGAGTTGCTCTTATTTACCAAGACGGTACTTTCATCGGGGGTAAAACTTCCGCTACTGCCTGTCCATTCCCTAATTGCAGGGATTACAGTCGGTGCTTTATTTTCCGCTGAAGCGGTCAAGGCATGCGGTAATATTGCTGTTGCCATAAGCATTATGGTTATGACGAATGCAAACGCTCTTTTCATAACTTAACTCCTTTTTTTATTTCCTTTTGATAGTACCATAACTCCAATACTTTGTCAACAAAAGTACGGTTTTTCTGCAGTAATTATTTAAATTAATTTTGCAACCTCGTTATTTTTTATTTTTTTCTAAAAAAGGGTTGACAAATCTGGTTGGTTGTTATAGACTAATATCGAGGTTGGTGGTTACAAACCGATTATGGCCAGTCGGTTAGTGACCAAAAACCGTGTGCACACAAAAATATTCATCGAGGAGGAATTATGGAAAATTTGAAGCTTTGCGAAAGCGATTACCGATTCATGTCGGTTATATGGGACAACGAACCGCTACCCTCGGGTAAGTTGGTTGAACTTTGTAATCAAAAACTTGGATGGAAGAAACCTACAACCTACACTACGCTTAAGAAAATGTGCGAAAAGGGGTTTGCGCAGAACAAAGACACTATAGTAAGTGCGATTATTCCCCGACACGAAGTACAGACATACGCGAGCGAACATTTTGTTGAACATACTTTTGAAGGTTCACTTCCAAATTTTTTGGTATCCTTTTTAGGAGGTAAAACCTTATCCGAAAAAGAGGCCGAGGAATTAAAACGCCTTATTGACGAACACAAGGAGGACTAAAGTATGGTTGGTATTTTTAACGCCATACTTAAAATGAGTATTGACGCAAGTATAGTAATATTCGTCGTTATAATCGCTCGGATTTTACTTAACAAAGCGCCAAAAAGATATTCATATCTTCTCTGGTCTATTGTGGGGTTTAGACTTTGTTGCCCTATAAGTTTTAATGCAATTTTCAGCATTTTCGAATTAGGTGAGCCTAATGCGCCAAAACTGCCTAACGTTGGCGGCGATATTGTCATCAGCAACGTTCAATCGAATAACCATCAGATTCCGATTGATGAATTATTACATTCAGACGGACCGATTGTAAGCAGTGAATTCATAGAAAAAATCAACCGAATAGAGCTTTTCAATTTTATTGTTATGACTGTTTGGTTTATCGGTATGTTTACTGTTTTACTTTACACTGTCGTATCCTATCTTAAAACAAAGCGCATGATGTCAAATGCGATACGTTTTGAGGGCAACGTGTTTATGTCCGACAGAGTAGCGTCGCCGTTTGCATTGGGATTTATATTCCCTAAAATCTATATACCATTCGGTCTTGATGACAGCACTCGTGACCAAATACTTGCCCATGAGCGCTGTCACATCAAGCGACTCGACCATATAATAAAGCCTTTGGCTTTTATTGTACTTGCGATTCATTGGTTTAATCCTTTTTGTTGGTTGGCATTCAGACTGATGAGTCTTGATATGGAGATGAGTTGCGACGAAAAAGTTTTAAAACTTAAAGGAGATGCGGTAATGAAGAAAAATTATACAAGAGCATTACTTTCATTTGCTACTAACCGTCGTTTCCCTGCTCCCAGTCCTATCGCATTCAGCGAGAGTAACGGAAACGCAAAAAGACGAATCAAACACGCACTAAACTGGAAAAAGCCGAAATTGCTTGTCAACATACTTTCTCTTGCGCTATGTATTATTGTATTAGCCTCTTGCGGTGCAAACGCAGAAAGCTCAAAACTGAAAAGCGTACAAACAGAAACTTTTGGCGATGTTCCATACAATTTTGTATACGTCAGCAACGGAGACGGCACTTGTTCTATAAAAGAGGTACGCGTTAACAAGGATTATGATGGCGACATACATCTGATAGTCCCTGAAAAAGCACCAAACGGCGATACTGTTACAAAATTCGATACACATTGGGGGTACAACGTACTTCCGTTTAATCTGCCTTCGTATATGACATACGAAGATATGCAAACGGTTTGTAAGGATATAACCGAGCATAAAGAGATAAACGAAATTACAAACAACAAACCCGAAAGAGATGCAAAAATATTTTTCGCCTTTTATTCAGAAAGAACGAATAACAACAGCGAAAAGTATTATGTGCTCGAACCTGCTATGAACCGTGAAGAACGTCTACGTCTTACCAACATAATGACTGCTTACGGATACGATTCTGACAGTTGCTATGAGTTTTTGATGAATTTTCTTGAAGAAATTCCCGAAAGCGAAGAAGAATACAACGAATTGGCAAGAGATGCATTTAAATACCTTTATCTAAGCGGTAATCAAATCACCGAGGTTTCATTCCCTGAAACAGTAAAATATATCGATTACGGTGCTTTTGCCGATTGCGAATCGCTCGACAAAATCAACGGTTTGAGCGATGACTGCAAAATACAAGTTATTTCAACCGAAACCTTTGAGCAAGACGGAAACACTATAGAAAGCA
>JAZRUB010000079.1:0-1719 GCA_045652305.1 Eubacteriales bacterium | reverse complement strand
TGTCATCAGCCCTGATACAGGTGCTATGGACAGAGCAATTTATTACGCAAATGTGCTCGGTCTTGACGTTGGTATGTTTTATAAGAGAAGAGACCATTCTCGTATTGTAAACGGTAAAAACCCCATCGTTCAACATGAATACATAGGCGGTCCTCTTGAAGGCAAACGTGTTCTTATTATCGACGATATGATAGCTTCCGGCGAGTCGGTAATCGACGTTATTAATGAAATTCAGAAGCAAAATGTTAGCGATGTTTATGCTGCAGTTTCGTTTGCTTTCTTTACAAGCGGTTTGGAAAAGTTTGATAAGCTTTACGAAGAAGGTAAGCTTAAAAAGCTTTATTCTACCAACCTTACCTACACTCCTGAGGAACTTCTTAAACGTCCTTGGTTTGTTCAGGTTGATATGTCGAAGTTTATCGCAAAGATTCTTTGCACTCTTAATAATGATGAATCGATTTCTCCGCTTCTTGATAGTGCGGCAAGAATTCGCAGACTTTTAAAGCGTTATAATCAAAACAAAGACGCTGAATAAAGATTTATGAAATAAAAAAGTTGTTGACAAAGCGACTTTTTTGTGATAAAATAGTTTAGTATGAAAACTTTAAGTTTTCTCCTTACTCGGTGTTTTAGCCGAGTCAAAGTCCAGAAGGAGGTGTAGAATGATGAACAAGTACGAAACAATTTTCGTTGTCAACAGTGCACTTGGTGAAGAATCTGTCAATGCTCTTGTTGAAAAGTTCACCTCTCTCATCGGTTCGAACGCTGAAATCGAAAAGACCGATGTTTGGGGCAACAGAAGATTAGCGTACCCCATCGAAGATTTGACAGAAGGTTATTATGTTCTTGTTAAATTTGCGTCCTCGCCCGAATTCCCGAGCGAATTGAGCAGAATTTACAACATTACCGACGGCATTCTTCGTTCACTCATCGTCAAGATTGAACAGTGACGAAAATCATCCGCTGAAAAGTGAGGTAGTAAAATGGCATTTAACAGAGTAATCCTTGTTGGTAACTTAGTTGCTGACCCCGAATTAAAGACTACTCCCAACGGCATATCTGTAATTAGATTCCGTATAGCTGTAAACAGAAGATTTACCCGTGCAGGCGAACAGCCTCAAACCGACTTCTTCGATATTACTGCTTGGAGACAAACTGCAGAATTTGTTGCTCGTTTCTTCACAAAAGGCAGACCTATTCTTATTTCCGGTACTTTGCAAAACCGCAACTGGACCGACAATAACAATGTTAAACACTACAGTGTTGAAATTGTTGCTGACGAAGTTACATTTGTAGACCGCAAAGTTGAAGGAATGCCCGGTCAACCTTCTATGCCCACTCCCCCGACTTACAGCACACCTACGGCAGATTCGGGTTTTGAGGACCTTTCCGCAGACGATGAATTGCCCTTCTAATTATTTTATCAAGGAGGAACATCATGGATAACGAACAGATTGTTGCAACCGAAGAAACTGTTGCTTCTACTGAACAAACCGAAGTTAAAGAAGTCAGAGAGCCTCGTGAACAGCGCGATGCAAGAGCATCTTTCCGTAACAAGAGAAGAAAGAAAGTTTGCGCTTACTGTGCTGACAAGGTTGATTATATTGACTATAAGGATACCTTGCGCATGAAGAAGAACCTTTCCGAGCGCTACAAGATTCTCCCCCGCAGAGTAACCGGCACTTGTGCTCGTCACCAGAGACAGCTTACCATTGCGGT
>JAZRUB010000078.1:0-6691 GCA_045652305.1 Eubacteriales bacterium | reverse complement strand
AAATCACCAAATTTAAGCACACCTGCAGATTGCAAAAATTGTATAAACTCTCTCTTATAGCTTTCCATTAGTGTAACCTCCAAAAAATCAGTCGACAAATTCGCTTACACAGCGTTCATAAGCGGCAACGGGGTCTTCCGCTGCGGTTATAGGTCTACCAACAACGATATAGTCCGAACCGATACGTTTTGCTTCGGCAGGAGTCATAACGCGTTTTTGGTCGCCTATATCTCCGTCTGCAAAACGGACACCGGGGGTTACGGTAATAAAGTCTTTACCGCAACGGTCGTGTACCTTACCTGCTTCAAGCGGAGAGCATACTACGCCGTCAAGTCCTGCTTTTTTAGCATTTTCAGCGTAGTGCATAACAACTTCGTCGATAGGCGCTTTGATAAGCAAGTCGTTTTCCATGCTTTCTTGGTCGGTCGAAGTAAGCTGGGTAACGGCAATAAGCAAAGGACGGCTTCCGTCGGGACGGGTTAAACCTTCAATCGCCGCTTCCATCATTCTTACGGTACCGCCTGCGTGGAGATTGCATATATCTGCGCCGAGGCGAGAGAGTACCGACATGGATTTTTTTACGGTATTGGGAATATCGTGAAGTTTCAAGTCAAGGAATATTTTATGACCTCTTTCCTTTATTTCACGTACTATCGAAGGTCCTTCGGCATAATAAAGTTCCATGCCGATTTTAACAAACGGTTTCTTGCCGGTAAACTTATCAAGAAATGCAAATGTTTGTTCTGCGCTCGAAAAGTCACAAGCGATAATTACGTCCTTACCCATTGTGTGCCGCTCCTATTATATCTTTTAAATTTTCTATTCCGTATTTTTTCATTACATTCGGAAGTTCTTCAACGATGTTTTTACAAGCGTAAGGGTCGACAAGGTTTTGCGCACCTACTTCAACCGCTGTAGCACCTGCCAACATCATTTCGATAACATCCTCAGCATTGCTGACACCGCCCATACCTATAACGGGTACGTCAACAGCAGACGATACCTGATAAACCATTCTCAAGGCGACAGGAAATATTGCTTTTCCCGAGAAACCGCCCATTTTATTGGCAATTACAGGCTTTTTTGTACGCAGATTGATACGCATGCCGAGCATAGTATTTATCAAGCTTATGCCATCTGCGCCCGCAGATTCGCATGCTTTCGCGATAGCAACTATATCGGTAACATTAGGGGAAAGTTTTACTATAATCGGTTTTTTGGTAACAGACTTGACAGCACGTGTAACCTCTGCTGCAGCTTCGGGATTTGTACCGAAGCTCATTCCGCCACCGTGAACGTTAGGGCAACTTACATTTACTTCAAGCCAACCCACCTGTTCACATTTATCTAATTTTTCACAAGTATAGGCATAGTCCTCAACCGAAAATCCGCTGACGTTTGCCATAACCTTTTTATTAAAGCATTTGCTGAGTTTAGGCAATTCCTCGGATATAACCTTTTCCACGCCGGGGTTTTGAAGTCCGACTGCATTTATCATGCCCGATTCGCACTCGGCGATTCTCGGAGTGGGATTGCCGAATCTCGGGTCTTTTGTAGTACCTTTAAACGAAAACGTACCAAGCACATTTATATCGTAAAGTTCGGCAAACTCATAGCCATAGCCGAAAGTTCCGCTTGCGGGAATAACGGGGTTATCAAGCGTTATTCCGCAGAGGTCTACATTCATTTTTGCCATAATATTTCCTCCTTTTCGAGGACGGGTCCTTCTTTACAGATACGTTTATAGCCCGTAACCGTCTTACAAGAGCAACCCATACAAGCACCGAAACCGCAGCCCATACGTTCTTCGAAGCTATACTGTCCCGAAGTTTTCGACGCGGAATATACCGCTTTAAGCATAGGTTCGGGTCCGCAACAAAACGTGTACGTATAGTCGGCATTTTCCATAAGCGCAGTTACAAAACCTTTTGTTCCGTGAGTGCCGTCAACGGTAGTCACGCCGACTTCACAGCCGAGTTGCTTGAATTCTTCTTCGTAAAAGACCTCGTTTTTGGTGTTAAAACCGAGTATAACCGAAACCTTTTTGCCCTCGGCAATAAGTTTTTTCGCAAGAAGATACATGGGAGGAACACCTACACCGCCGCCTATAAGCAACGGTTTTTCGCCTGAAAGCGAAGTATTATATCCGTTGCCCAAGCCTGTCAACACGTCAAGTGTTCCCGACTGCATTTTGCTTAACTGTTCGGTTCCCTTGCCTACCACCTTGTAGATGATAGTCACGGTATCTCCCTCGCAGTCACACACCGAGATAGGACGGCGAAGGAACAGACCGTCGAGTTTAATATTTATAAACTGCCCCGAGGACGTTATGGCGCTTGTATCGCCTTTTAGGCGCATACGCATAACGTTATCGGTTAATTTTACATTTTCGGTTATCTGAAACATCGATTGCTTCATATTTACCGCCTTTATAGTTTTTTATGAATCTATTGTCGATATAGTAAGTGTGGTTTCTTCAAGAACGTCAAGAAGTACACGTACAGTATCGAGTGCTGTAAAGATTGTTACGTTATTTTCGGTAGCGCAACGGCGAATTTCATAGCCGTCGCTTGCTTGGTCGGGGGCATTGATGTCGCGAGTGTTGATAACGTACGCGATATGACCCTGACGGATAGATTCGGGAATTTCGTCGCTTCCGTCACCAATCTTTTTAAGAACGTGAGTACGGATACCGTTACTCTTCAAGAACTTCGCAGTACCTTCGGTTGCTTCGATATTAAAGCCGAGGTTATAGAAACGGCGGATAAGAGGAAGTGCCTCTTCTTTATCCTTATCTGCAACCGTTACGAAAACTGTGCCGTAATTCTGCAAATGCATACCCGATGCTTGCAATGCCTTATACAGTGCACGGTTGAGTTTATCGTCGTAGCCGATAGCTTCACCGGTGGACTTCATTTCGGGAGAGAGGTATGCGTCAAGACCGCGAATCTTATTGAACGAGAACACAGGAACTTTTACGTACCAGCGTTTCTTTTCGTCGGGATAAATGTCGAATATTCCCTGCTCTTTCAAGCTCTTACCGAGTATAACTTCGGTAGCGATATCCGCAAGGCTGTAACCTGTTGCTTTGGAAAGGAAAGGTACGGTACGCGAAGAACGGGGGTTAACCTCGATGATGTACACATTTTCATCTTTATCAACAATAAACTGGATATTGAACAAGCCGATGATTCCGACACCCAAACCAAGTTTCTTTGCATACTGAAGGATAATACCCTTTACCTTATCGGAAATACTGAAAGAGGGATATACGCTTATCGAGTCACCGCTATGGACACCTGTACGTTCAACAAGTTCCATAATACCGGGGACAAATACATCTCTGCCGTCGCAGATTGCGTCAACTTCGACTTCTTTACCCTCGATATATTTATCTACAAGTACGGGCTTATCTACGTCGATTTCAACCGCGGTACGCAAGTATCTGCGAAGTTGTGCTTCGTTTGCAACTATCTGCATTGCTCTACCGCCGAGAACGAAGCTAGGACGGACAAGAACGGGATAACCTATATCGTTTGCGGCTGCAACACCTGCTTCGATATTGGTAACCGCTTTACCCTTAGGCTGAGGAATACCGAGAGAGCTTAGCAAACTTTCGAACGAGTCGCGGTTTTCTGCGCGGTCGATAGCATCACAGTCGGTACCGATTATCTTTACTCCGCGTTTCATAAGCGGTTCGGCAAGGTTGATTGCGGTCTGACCGCCGAGAGATGCGATAACGCCTATGGGTTTTTCCAACTCAATGATGTTCATAACATCTTCGGGAGTGAGCGGTTCGAAATAGAGTTTATCTGCGGTAGTATAGTCGGTAGAAACGGTTTCGGGGTTATTGTTTACGATAATAGCCTCGTAACCAGACTTTTTAATAGTAGTAACAGCGTGAACGGTAGAATAGTCAAATTCTACACCCTGACCGATACGGATAGGACCTGCACCGAGCACGACGATTTTCTTTTTGTCGGTCACAATCGATGCATTCTCACCGGTGTACGACGAATAGAAGTACGGAATATACGCGCCGGTGTGACAGGTGTCAACCATGCGATATACAGGGAAAAGATTGTTTTCTTTTCTGATATCGAACAACTGAAGTTCGGTCATATTCCAGTATTTCGCGATTATTTTATCGCAGAAACCTAATTTCTTTGCTTCTTTGAGAACTTCCAAATTACCGACGTTGGCTTTCAATTTTTCTTCGGTTTTTACGATATTCGCAAACGATTCCAAGAAATAACGAGTGATTTTGGTAATTTCGAAAAGTTCTTCAATAGTTGTGCCTCTGCGGAGAAGTTCGCAGATAGCGAAGATATTATCATCTCTGAACTCGCGGATATAGTCAAGCATGTCTTTAGTGGACATATTTTCAAATTTTGCGATTTGGTAATGGTCTGCACCTGTTTCAAGAGAACGTACCGCCTTGAGCAAACATTCCTCAAGGTTAGAACCGATACTCATTATTTCGCCAGTTGCTTTCATCTGAGTACCCAAAGTATTGGGCGCAGTTGCGAATTTATCAAACGGGAAACGAGGTAATTTTGCGATTATATAATCAAGGCTAGGTTCAAATGCCGCGTTTGTATTCGCAATAGCGATATCTTCAAGTGCCATACCAACTGCAATCTTTGCGGTTACACGTGCAATGGGATATCCGCTTGCCTTAGATGCAAGTGCAGAAGAACGCGAAACGCGAGGGTTAACCTCGATAAGGTAATACTGACTCGAATTGGGGTCGAGTGCAAACTGAACGTTACAACCACCCTCGATTTTCAATTCACGGATAAGTTTTATCGCGCTTTCGTTAAGCATTTTAAGGTCATGGTCGTTAAGTGTCATTATAGGTGCTACAACGACAGAGTCACCGGTATGAACACCTACAGGGTCAACGTTTTCCATACCGCAGATGGTGATAGCATGGTCGTTCGAGTCGCGCATAACCTCGAACTCGATTTCCTTATATCCCTTAACGCTCTTTTCGATAAGAACCTGATTTACGGGAGAAAGCTTGAACGCATTAAGTCCGATTTCAACGAGTTCTTCCTCGTTATTTGCAAAGCCGCCGCCTGTGCCGCCCAAAGTGAACGCAGGACGAAGTACAACGGGGTAACCGATTTCTTTTGCAGCTTTCTTTGCTTCTTCGATATTATAAGTGATTTCAGAGGGGATAGTGGGTTCACCTATAGACTGACAAAGTTCTTTGAAAAGTTCTCTATCCTCTGCCCTCTCGATACTTTCACTGCTTGTACCAAGCAATTCGACATTACATTCGCGAAGAACGCCCTTCTTTTCAAGTTGCATTGCGAGGTTAAGACCTGTTTGTCCGCCGATACCGGGGAGAATCGCATCGGGACGTTCATAACGCAATATTTTAGCGATATATTCAAGAGTCAACGGCTCCATATACACCTTATCGGCGATGGTTGTATCCGTCATGATAGTTGCAGGGTTGGAGTTGCAGAGCACAACCTCGTAGCCCTCTTCTTTCAATGCAAGACAAGCCTGAGTTCCTGCATAGTCAAACTCTGCAGCCTGACCGATAACTATCGGGCCTGAACCGATAATAAGTATCTTTTTAATGTCTGTACGTTTTGCCATTTTAGAGCCTCCTATATATTAAACAATATTATTCTTATATACTACTTCCCCGTTGCAGACGGTAAGAACACATCTGCCGTCGAGCTTTTCGCCGGTAAACGGGGTTGCTCGTCCGAGCGATAAAAACTCGTTCGGGTCTACGGTGAATTCTTCGTTCAAATCCCATACGGTAAAGTCATCACCGAGCGGAATACCAAAGCGCTTACGGGGATTTACACAGAGCAAATCCACAAGTTTATTTATAGTGACGATTCCCGTCTTAACAAGTTTGGTATACAAGACAGGCAACGCGGTTTCCAATCCCACAATACCAAATGCGCTTTTCTGGAGTCCTTTGGATTTTTCTTCTGCTGAGTGAGGTGCATGGTCTGTGGCAATCATATCTATCGTGCCATCGATTATGCCCTCGATAAGTGCTTCCCTATCCTCTTTCGAACGCAGAGGGGGATTCATCTTAAATCTTCCGTCCTCCTGCAAATCGCTATCGTCAAGAACAAGGTAATGCGGTCCCGTTTCGCAGGTTATATCTACGCCGTCACGTTTTGCCTGACGGATAAGTTCAACACTTTCCTTTGTCGAAATATGGCAGACATGGTATTTACAGCCAATTTCCTTAACCAGTTCAATATCACGGGCTATTTGTTCATACTCGCTTGCCGAGCATATACCTCTATGGTTATGCTGTTTTGCATATTCGCCATCGTGAATATATCCGCCCTTTAGAAGCGAATTCACTTCGCAATGCGCAACAATTATTTTATCAAGCGCTTTTGCTTTTTTCATCGCCTCGCGCATCATATCGTCGGACTGAACGCCCTTTCCGTCATCTGAAAACGCGATTGCGTCTTTGGCAAGGTTGTCCATATCCGAAAGTTCATTCCCTGCCTCGTTTACCGTTATCGAAGCGTACGGATATACGTTTATTATTGCATCACGTTTTATTATATCGGCTTGCAGTTTCAAATTCTCGGTGCTGTCGGGAACAGGGTTTAGCTTAGGCATTGTGCAAACCGCAGTATAACCCCCCCTTGCCGCAGAGAGTGAACCGCTTTTTATCGTTTCTTTATAAGAAAAACCC
>JAZRUB010000077.1:0-10509 GCA_045652305.1 Eubacteriales bacterium | reverse complement strand
CAGGAAACGAAGCAAAGGTTACCCCGAATGTACCTGAAGAAGCCCCCGGATATTTCGAGTCACTTGCAGGTGTTTCGGATATAATAAAACTCTATAACGGCTATTATGCTCCCGACCAAGATAAAGCGGTATTGACAGAAGAACGAATTTTACCGTATATCGCTTACCTTGATGCATCGGGAAATATCGCAGACACCATGTTTGACGGTGTTGCGTTAGTACCCTGCCACGGAGATTATCCGTCGGGAGGCAGATTGGCTAAAACCAACGGAAAACCCGGTGCAATCATGTCCGACTGGGAGCTTTATTTCGAACACACGTTTAAAGACGGTCAAGACCTTCAAGCGCTCGATAACGTTGTCGGAAGAGTTTACAGCGAGCTTGAATTAGATGGTAAATATAAGGTTTTCCTTACCTTGCCTTATCCTACAATTCTTAATAAACCGTTTGGCGACATTGACGGCGACGGCAAAGAAGAAAATTGCACCACGTTGGAAGAACGTGTAAATATAATCAAATGGTTTGTCGACAAGTATATAAACGAATTTGCGGCAAAAGAATATAAAAACCTTGAACTTGCAGGTTTTTATTGGTTGCGTGAAGAAGTGAACTATTCCGATTCCGACCATGAGGTTGAATTTACGAAAGCCGTAAACGAATACATAAAAAGCAAGAATTTGTACAATCTTTTCGACCCGTTCTATCTTTCTATCGGTTACGACCATTGGGAAGAACTTGGGTTTAGCGGTGCAGTTATGCAACCCAACCAAGCATTCCGCAGTTCAAGACCTTATTTCGAAGACGGCATGCTTGCCGAGTTTGCCGAAAGTGCGTATAACAATCATATCGGCGTCGAAATGGAAACCGATGAACCCTTTTATTTCACAGGGAACGAGTATCTCGAGGCAGGCCGTAACTACGAAAGTTATCTCTATTACGGATATAAGACGGGATATATGCATAGCTTAAAGACCTATTATCAGGGCGCAGGTCCCGGTTCGATTTATGATTTCTGTCATGCAGACGTAAATACTCCCAGAGGTAAATATTTACGCCGTCTTTACGACCTCACGTATCAGTTTATTCATGAAACCTACAAAAATGACGTTCCTGTTTTGGAAGAAATACCGGATATCGAAGTGGTGTCGGGAGACCGTGCCGAAATAGCAATCAAATTCACCGACGAGGATATCAACAACGGAAACCTTAAGTTTGAATTTACTAATCAGCCCGAACACGGTGTTGTTACAATTTCGGGTGATAAAGATAAGCGCTCGTTGATTTACCGCCCCGATAGACGTTATGTCGGTGAGGATACCTTTACTGTGCGTATCAACGACGGATTCAACTATTCCGAAGAACGTGTTGTAAACGTAGTTGTGTTGCCCTCTGAAGATATGTCTGACGATGTGTCTGAAGAATCCGCTGTTAATGACGATATTGATGTCGGCAACGAAGGAAAAGACGGCATTCCGCCTTGGCTTATCATACTTCTTTCGGTACTTGGCGTTGCTATAGTAGCAGTTTCGATTTTGATGATTTTAAAAGGCAAAAAATAGTAAAAAGACATAATAAAAGGTGTTTCCGATAAACCTTTCGGAAACACCTTTTTATTGTAAAAAGAAGTCTGTAATTAAAAAGTTCGTCCCAGTCCGAAACTTATTCCTATAGCGCTGTCGACCTGTTGCATTGTGCGGTCATCAAGTTTTCCCATGCGCTCTTTAAGACGTCTTTTATCTATCGTGCGTATTTGTTCGAGCAATATTACCGAGTTCTTCGCCAATCCGCAGTTACTGTCACTCGATATCGGGGCATCTGCAGAAACCTCGATGTGTGTAGGCAATTTTGTTTTACCCGTACGGCTTGTTATTGCGGCGGCAATCACCGTAGGACTGTATTTGTTTCCCATATCGTTTTGAACTATCAGTACGGGACGTATACCGCCTTGTTCAGAGCCGACCACCGGACTTAAATCGGCATAATATATGTCACCTCGGCGTATGCTGTCGTCATCGTTTTGCATCTTCAATGTTGAACACTCCTTCTGATGTAAGTATATGTTATACTGATAGTGTTGCCAACATTGAGCAATATTATAAAAAACCTCTTGAATGTTTTTTGTAAAACGCTCAAGAGGTTTACATAATTAATCGAAAATAAGTTTTTCTAAATACTGATTAAATTGGTTTGAAGTATCCTTGCTTACGAATCTGACTTCGAATTCAAATCGTTTTGAAATATGATTGGGGTCAATAGAAACATAGCGTCTCAGCCAGTTTCCGATACCGCTTTTGAATACCAACTTTGCGTATCCGAGCCCCGATTCGTCAATCGCGTTTACATAGTCGCGCACGCGCTCAATCATCTGTTCGCCGGTTTGCACACCGCCTAAAGCGATTTCATAGCAAAGGTTGTTTTTAAGTTCACCCGATTCTGCTGAGAATATATTTTCATCAGGCAGAGTAGCGAATCCGTCAAAGGTTACCGAAAAGCTGTCGTTAGGAAATTTTTCTCTCAAAATGCTTTTAATATCAAGCACATACGGCTCGCTCAGCTTTTCTTCCATAAGCGATTCGAACCCGTCTTTTATAACCTCGTTGCCTAACGTAAAAGATGCTTTTTCGGTCGGGAATTTATCGCTGACGGCATCTATAACGTAGGCTTTCGTGTCGTAGCGGTAGTATATATTCGAGAATTCAAAATTGCCTAAATATGCGTTTTCTTCATTGGGGTATTTAACGTCGGTGTATTCGGTTATTTTGTTTTTCGCGCTTAGCGCGGAGAAAGGGTTGCCTACAAAAAACAGGTTTAAACCTATGCAAAGCAACACACATACTATACCAACTAAATATGCGTACTTTTTGCTTTTTTTAATCATCGTTGCAGATATGCTGAACAGAGTGATTGCGAGTAGACATAATGCAGAAAACATTAGTGTGATTTTTATGTCGTCGTTTTCAATAGTGTTTATTGCAAAGACGGTAATCGCAAAAATCGAGCACTTTGCCAATGCGCTTATTCCGATAAAGGAGGCAATGGCGCACATCAAAAGTGAAATCGGTGTCATCGCAATAATGCCTACCGAACGGCGGAAGGTAATAGCCGCAACAAAAGCCAACACGATAACGATTAAGAGCTTTACCGTATATAAAGACGAACTCTTTTCTTTTCTTTCATCTTTGGTTGTCATTTATATTCCTCCAAATTGTAAGGGTTGGTCAGCTTAATCAACAACGAAGTATCGTCGTCGGACTGCATTTTATTATTCCTCTCTGCACCGCATTTTGTGCATTTATGAGTAATAATAAACCCTTTTTTTGAATTTACCGTAACCGCGCTTGGACGCATCATTGCACCGCATTCAGCGGCACGGTCCCCCGGATTTACGTCAACGTGTTTGGAATAAAGGCAATAAGGACAATGGTTTCGCGAACTGTAACCAAGCGGCGGAACTTCTTTTCCGCAATGTCCGCAGATAAATCCGCTGTCGTTTTTTGTAAAAATTTTGTTTTCCATAAAAATTAATCTCGTAAAAACAATGTTAAAATTTGCAAAAAGGGGTTTTAATTTTGATTTTTATATAGTATAATACATTTTTGAAAGAAAATCAACCTGAAGTGAGGATATAATGAGCGAAAATAATAATCTTCAACAGAATAGCTCATGCGATATTTCGTCGCGCCGAGGTGCAGTCGGCGGTCAGGCTATCGTAGAGGGCGTTATGATGCGCGGAAAGAAGCATACCGCGATTGCCGTAAGACGCTTGGATAATAAAAAAATTTCGGTCTCGCGCAAAAGTAATAAGTCGATATCCGACAAATACAAGTTTTTGAAATGGCCGATGATTCGCGGTGTCGTTAATTTTGTCGAATCGATGATACTTTCTTTCTCGACCATAACCCAAGGCACCGATATGCTCGGTCTTGACGTTGCGGCGGAAGAAGAATCTAAATTCGACAAGTGGATAGAAGAACATTGCGGAAAATGGCTTATGTCTGCCATTTCGGTTGTTGCCGTTATTTTGGGTGTCATGCTCTCGATGGGCTTGTTCATCTTTCTTCCCACACTTATCGGCGGTTTTATTGTAGATGACGCTTTGTCGCTTCACGGCACGGCAGAAACTATCTGGCGCAATATTATTGAGGGTGTCCTCAAGGTAATAATCTTTGTTATTTATATTTGGCTTACAGGTCTTATCCCTGATATGAAACGCGTTTACATGTATCACGGTGCGGAACATAAGAGCATTTTCTGCTACGAAGCGGGTCTTGAGCTTAACATTGAAAACGTAAAGAAGCAATCGCGTTTTCACCCTCGCTGCGGTACCTCGTTTATGTTTGCTATGATAATTCTCTCTATCGCGGTAGGAATTATTTTCCTTTGGGCTATCGAAACGGTATGGCTTCGCAGTTTGCTTAAAATTGCATTGTTGCCGATTACCGTAGGCATCGGTTATGAATTTATACGCTATGCCGGCAGACATGACAACGCACTTATTCGTATTCTTGCAAAACCCGGACTTTGGATGCAAAATCTCACCACGCGTGAACCGTCTGATGATATTATTGAAGTAGGTATAACTGCACTTAAATGCGCTCTTCCCGACGATTTTGGCGGCTTTTATGAAGAATGTCTTGCTAAAATGGAAGAGTCCAACGAAGAGGGTGACGCAGTTGACGAAACTGCCGAAAATACAACCGAACCCTCGTTAGAGGAGGCAAACCTTGACGCTTAAACAGTATAGAAACAAACTTCGCGAAATGCTATCCGAAATATCACCCGACGAGGGCGACGTTATCGCGGATATGCTTCTTTGCGAAGCGCTTAATACCGAACGCGGACATCTTTTGGCGCACCTTGACGACGAGGTGTCGCGTTCTATCGACCCGTTTATAAGCGGTGCGGTTTTTGAACTTTCGCTTGGTAAACCCTTGCAGTACGTTCTCGGAAAATGTAATTTTTACGGACACGAGATATATGTCGGCGACGGCGTTTTTATACCGAGAAGCGATACCGAAATAGGCGTAAAAGCGGCGCTTGGTTTACTTAAAGACGGCGATATTTTTGCAGATATATGCAGCGGAAGCGGTTGTATCGCAAAAGCGATTGCCGCCGAAAAACCGACGGTAAGCGGTTATGCGCTTGAACTTTCCTTAAAAGCTTTGCCGTATACCGAAAAGAACCTTGCCGAGCAAAGAAACGTGTCGGTACGTCGTTTCGACGCACTTGACGAGGACGATTATATAGACCTTGCGTCGATAATAGAACGTCCGCTTGATATGGTTATATGTAACCCTCCGTATATCCCGACCGATGATATACGCACCTTAAGTCCGCAAGTGGGTTTTGAACCCGAAACGGCACTTGACGGAGGCGAAGACGGGCTTAGATATTACCGCATGGTTACCGCTTTGGTTCCCCACATTCTCAAAAAAGACGGTATACTTATCTATGAGATTGGCATAGGTCAATGTGAAGATGTTTCCAAAATTTTGCACGAAAGCGGCTTCGACGTTGCGGTCTTGCGCGATTACGGAAAGATAGACAGAATACTTGTAGCAAAAAAATATTAAATACGTTATTGACAATAATGAAAATCCGTACTATTATTATATATATTATATAGTACGGAATTTTTATTTGCCAATCTTGTTGTTCGAGATGGATTTTAGGTGGATATGAAACGGATAGAATCGCGTAATAATCAAACCATAAAAAATATGGTCGCTTTGAGCGATAGACGCGAAAGAGAAAAAGAACAGCTTTTCTATTTTGAGGGAGTGCATCTTTTAGAGGAGTATCTCCGCTCGGGGAATAAACCGCATTGTCTGTTTGTTCGCGAGGACGTGATGAGCAGATATGCAAATCTTTTGGAAAGTTCGAATTGCAATGTATATGAGGTGACGTCGTCGGTATATGATAAGCTTACCGATGAAAAATCACCGCAAGGTATATTTACCGTTTCGCGTTATTTGGAAAATATCAGATTCGTGGGAACGAATATCGGCATAGACGAATTTTCGGAAAAGATAAAAGACAATTCCGTTATGCTTGTCGATTTGCAGGATAACGGCAACGTCGGTACGGTTATACGTACTGCGGCAGCGATGGGGTGCGACGTTATTTTGTGCGGAAACTGCGCTGACGTATATTCGTCAAAAACGATTAGAGCGACAATGGGCGCTTTGTTTATGAATGACGTATATATTTGCCCCGATACAGTCATTGCAATAAAGTCACTTCAAAAAAGCGGAAAACGCGTTATAGCATCTGCACTTAACGAGAAAGCAAATGTGTTAGGCGAATTCGAGATTAAGTCGGACGACTGCTTTGTCGTCGGTAACGAAGGTCAAGGGTTGTCAGAGCAAGTCATTTCGGAATGCGACATGACCGCGATAATCCCAATGTCCGGCAGAACCGAAAGTCTTAATGCCGCTTCTGCCGCGTCGATGATTCTTTGGGAAGCAAGGCGAGGTATTAAAAAGTGAAAACAGAGGTACTTTACATTTGGTTCCAACAGGCAATCGGTATTTACAGCCGTCTTGCAGGCGATATATACGCAAGGTTTGGCAGTATAACCGAAATATATAATTGCAACGATTTTTCTTTTCTTGGCGAAGACAAAGCAAAATATATAAAACGGCTTCGTGACAAAGACACAACCTCGGCTTTCGAGGTGATGAAAAGATGCGAATCACTCGGAGTACGTGTTACGGGATATTACGATGAATTTTATCCCGCCCGTTTGAAGAATATAAATTCACCGCCTGCGGTTTTATATTCGATAGGCAATATTAGAAACCTTAACGATGTTCCTTGTATAGCGATAGTCGGAACGAGGAAGATGTCCGATTACGGCAGGGAAACGGCAGAAAAATTTGCATACACCTTCGCCAAAAGCGGAGCGTGTGTTGTAAGCGGTCTTGCAAAGGGTGTCGATACCGCGGCGCATCGCGGTGCGATTATGGCTGACGGTTTTACCGTCGCAGTGCTCGGAAACCCGATAGGCGAGATTTATCCGCGAGAAAACGAGAAAGCATTTGAAACTCTATATCAACGTGGATTGGTAGTAAGCGAGCTTTATCCCGGTGCACCCCGCACACGTGCCGATTTTCCAAACCGCAACCGTATTATAAGCGGAATGTGCGACGCGGTAGTTATTGCCGAGGCAGGCGAGCACAGCGGTGCGTTGATAACCGCACGCCATGCCATTTCGCAGGGCAAGCAACTGTATGCAGTTCCGGGTGCAATCGGTGCCGAGAATGCAGGGACAAACGCTTTAATAAAAACAGGAGTTCCCGTTGCGACAGAACCTCATGATGTTTTGTCACCTCTTGCGCTTGCCTATCCCAAAACACTTCACCCGTATGAACCTGCAGTTACCGAAAAATTGCGTTCTTACGGAAACGTGGTTAAAACAACAAATAAAACAATTCAAACCGATAAAGTCAATCAAACAGAAACCCCACAACAAGCAGAAATACCAAAGCCTGCAGAAACGGTAAAACAAGAAGAAATTAAAAATGTCGAACCCTTAAACGAACCTACACCGTTTGTAGAAGAAGAAAAATTCGCAGGTAACGATGCCGAGCGAATATTTAAAATTTTAAAGGGTGCGAATCCGCTTACGGCGGACGAAATTTCCGCAAGGCTAAACATACCGGTGTCCGACGTTATGATAGAGCTTACGCTCATGGAAATTGACGGAAGCATAATTTCGTCTACCGGTGGCAGATACATATCATCGAAATTTTAGAAACATCATATAAACGCGAACCTATCAAGGAGATAATTGATGAACACACTTGTAATCGTCGAATCGCCTCATAAGGCAAATACAATAAAGAGCTTTCTCGGAAAGGGATATAAGGTCAAATCGTCAAAAGGCCACGTGCGCGACCTTCCCAAGAGCAAACTCGGTATAGATATAGAAAACGATTTCGAACCGCAATATATAAATATTCGCGGCAAGGGCGACCTTATAAACGAGCTTCGCAAAGAAGCAAAGGCCGCTGACCGCGTTTTCCTTGCAGCCGACCCTGATAGAGAGGGCGAGGCTATAAGCTGGCATCTCGCGAACGTGCTTGCGCTCGACCCTGCAAAGACAAAGCGCATCACCTTTAACGAGATAACCAAAAACACGGTAAAAGAGGCTATTAAGAACCCTCGCGATATAGATATGAACCTTGTCAACAGCCAACAGACAAGACGTATTCTTGACAGATTGGTTGGTTATAAGATTAGCCCGTTTTTGTGGAAGCATATCAAAAACGGTCTTTCGGCAGGTCGTGTTCAATCGGTTGCGACAAGAATAGTTGTCGAACGTGAACAGGAAATCGATGCTTTTGTTGCCGAAGAATTTTGGGTTATCGGTGCAATGTTCGTAACCGAAAAGGGCGAAAGCTTCAAGGCTAAATTTTACGGCAAAGACGGCAAGAAGATAGAATTGTCTAACGAAGCTGAGGTTAAGGAAATACTTTCCTTGGTTGATAAAGATAATTTCGCTGTCGAAAGCGTAAAACGTGCACTAAAACAACGTCGTCCCGCACCTCCGTTTATAACCTCTACGCTTCAGCAGGAGGCAAACCGCAAATTGTCGTTCCAGTCGCAAAAGACCATGCTTATTGCACAGGAACTTTACGAGGGTGTCAATATCGGCGAAAAGAGCACTCACGGTCTTATTACCTACATGCGTACCGACTCCTTGCGTATTTCCGATGAGGCGCGTGAATCGGCTAAAAACGTAATAATCGCTAATTACGGCAAAGAGTATTATCCCGATGTTCCGAATAAATACAAACTCAAAAAGAACGCGCAGGACGCGCACGAAGCGATTCGTCCTACCGACCCGACGATAACTCCCGATTCGCTTCGCGGAAAGATAACAAACGACCAGTATAAACTTTATAAATTGATTTGGGAACGCTTTATTGCATCTCAAATGGCGCCCGAACTTCTTGATACCGTTACCGCAGATATTGTTTCCAACGGTTGCATTTTCCGCGCAAACGGACATTCGGTTAAATTCAAGGGTTTCGCGGCTGTGTATGGCGATATTTCAGATGATAACACCGACGAAGAAAGCGCATCTACGCTTCCCGAACTTTTCGAACGTGAAGCATTGACCGCTTCCGAGATTACTCCCGAGCAAAAGTTCACTCAGCCTCCTTCGAGATTTACCGAAGGTTCGCTTATTAAGGTGCTTGAAGATAAGGGTATCGGCAGACCTTCTACCTATACCGCAACGATTACAACGATTATCTCACGCGGATATATCCGCCGTGAAGGAAAGTTCCTCGTTCCTACCGATTTGGGCGTTATAACTACCGAAACGATGAAAAAGGCGTTCTCGCATATAGTTGACTATAAGTTCACCGCCGAAATGGAAGAGGACCTCGATAAAATTGAAGACGGCACTTCCGAATATATCGCGGTATTGCATGAATTTTACCGCCATTTCAGCGCACAGCTTGAAGAAGCAGAGAAAACACTCGGAAGCGAACGTGTTGAACTTCCGAAGGTTGAAACAGGCATTGTCTGTGAAAAGTGCGGAGCGATAATGGTAGAAAAAACGGGACGTTACGGTAAATTTGCCGCTTGTCCCAATTATCCGAGATGCCGTAACACAAAACGTCTTGATGCCGAGGTTGCAAAGCCTAACGAAAACGAAAAGAAAGCACCCGAGGTTATCGCAGACGAAAAATGTCCTAATTGCGGAAGCGATATGCTTCTTCGCAAAGGACCTCACGGAAACTTTTTCGCTTGTCGCAACTATCCCGAATGCAAGACGACGATGCCCTATCGCAGAGATAGCGGAATCGCTTGTCCCGATTGCGGAAAACGTATTATGATTAAGCAGACCAAGAGCCGTAAGACCTATTACGCTTGTGAAGATTATCCGAAATGCGGATTTTCTTCTTGGGATATCCCCACCGAGCGTAAGTGTCCTCAGTGCGGAGCACCTGCTTTGAAGAAGAAAACAAGAGAGTTTTATTATTGCAAGAATAATTGCGGTTGGAGCGAGGGTGATTAACAGATGAAAATAACCGTAGCGGTTGATATAATGGGTGGCGATAATTCGCCTAATGAACTCGCTTTGGGCGCGATTAACGCCGCAAAAGAATTCGCTTCAGACGGTCTAAATATTATTCTTGTTGGAACTAAGAATGTAATAGATTCATTGGGTGAACTTCCCCAAAACGTGACAACGCGTATCGGCGAAAGTGTGGTTGAAATGACCGACGAGCCGAGCGTGGTTATGAAAGAAAAAAAGGATTCCACGCTTGTTACGGCGTGTAATCTCTGCAAAAACGGCGAAGCAGATGCTGTAGTGAGTGCAGGTAATACAGGCGCACTTTTCACCGCCGCGTCGCTTATTATCAGAAGAATAAAAGGCATACGACGTGCAGCCCTCGGCTCTATAATTCCGCTCGAAAAACCGTTTGTGCTTTTGGATTGCGGTGCGAATTTAGATGCGACTCCGGATGTATTGTTGCTTTATGCGAAAAT
>JAZRUB010000076.1:0-7392 GCA_045652305.1 Eubacteriales bacterium | reverse complement strand
ACCTTGCCGAGGTCATATATCTTACGGCAGATAATTCACGTTTTTACCGAACAAAAAACGGCTTTCCCGCAATGGAAGCGGTTTTGCCGAAATTCGGCGACGACTTGGAAGCAAACGAAGACAAAACACCGATAAAACAGGATTTCGGCAGAGTGTTTTTCCACCGTTGTTTCCCGTTCGAAACCCCCGATGAATATATTTCGGTGCTTAACAAAGACGGCAGAGAATATGCGATGATTCGCAATTTGAACGAACTGCCCGAAGAAGCTCAGGAAATCATACGCGCAGAGCTCGACAGAAAGTACCTCTGCCCCACCATTTCGAAAATCAAATCGCTTAAAGAAAAGCTCGACTTTTCGTTCTGGGAAGTGTCCACCGACCGAGGCGATATGAGCTTTTCGATGCACGACACCTACCGCAACATAGCGCGTGTAGGCAACGGAATGTTGATTATAACCGACGTTGACGGCAACCGTTACAGAATAAACGACGTCGCTCAGTTAGACAGAAAAAGCTTCAAAAAAATTGAACTTTACTTATAATATTTGATTATGAAATTATTTAAACGCACTCCTCCACCGTCGCCGTTCACGTCAGTCAGAAAAGAACTGCTAAAATCGGTGACAGAAGAAAAACCTTATATTTTTACCTACGATTTGTCTTTTGACAACCAAAAGACAAGCGGTGTTTGCGCGTTGTCCGAGGGGAAACTTTATCTTCGCGACAGTACGGGAAACGAAACGAGGGTAATCGAACTTTCGACGTTGGGCGAAATAAAGTTCGTACAACTTTGGGGCTGTGTCGCGCTCGAATCGAGTAACGCTGACGGTGATATCGAACTTTGCCGTGCCGAAATGCGCCTTGCCACAGTTTTCCGCGCCGCTGCGAGAAAATTGGAGGGCGCACGAAAGGGCGAAAATGTGCCCGACCCGAAAATCGACCGTTGCCCGAAGTGCGGAAAACCCTATGCTCGCGGAAGAACCACCTGCGAAAAATGTCTTGACAAACGCAAGCTGTTTTCGCGCCTTATCCCTTACATGAAACCGCACATGGGGATTCTGCTTGTCGCAGGTCTTTGTCTTATCGCCGTTGCGGCAATAAGCGTTGTGCTTCCTATGGTTACAAAGCAGATTATCGACGGTTATCTTACCGCACAACCCGCTCCTGAAGATAAAAGCGGATTTATTTGGCTTATTCTCGCTATGGCAGGGCTGGGATTGCTCTCAACCGTTGTAGTTGTAATCAGGCGTTTGCTTATTGCAAGTGCATCAAAGGATATTATCGTCAAACTGCGCGACGAGGTGTATACGAAAATACAAGAACTTTCGCTTTCGGGGCTTAACCGCCGAAGCGCAGGCGAGCTTATACAGCGCGTTTCGAACGACACCGAGCAGCTTCGTGAATTTATAACATGGCTTGTGCCGAATCTGCTTCAACAAGCGCTTACCCTTGGCTCAATCGCAGTAATGCTCTTTATTTACAACTGGAAGCTTACGTTGATAATCATTATCCCGATACCGCTTTTGGTTGTACTGTTCAGAGTTTTGCACGTGTTCACACATAAACTATACCGCCGTCAATGGCAGGTGGAATCGGATGCAGGCTCGCTTATGCACGACGTCTTTTCGGGTATGCGCGTGGTCAAGACCTACGGCACCGAAAAGCGCGAAGAGCAACGCTTCGACATCGCCGCAAAGCGTATAGCCGACATAAGCAAGAAAAACGAACTTACCTGGAACATGATTATGCCGTTTGCCTCGTTCCTGCTCGGAATAGGTGAATATGCCGTACTGTTCTTCCTCGGTTGTCAATTAGTTGGCGACCCGTCGTTTATCACGTCAGGCACTTCAAGCTTTACCATCGGTGACATGACACAGTTTATGAGCTACGTTGCGCTGATGTACGAACCGATACGTTGGATGGCAAACGTTCCGCGAAGAATCGCACGTGCGACCACCTCGCTTGCAAAAATAACCGAGCTTCTTGACGAAGAAAGCGATAATCTGTTCGAGGGTGAATCGCTCCAAAACATTCGCGGTGACATAGAATTCAAAAACGTCTATTTCGGTTATAACGATGCCGAATATGTATTAAAAGACATCAACCTTACCATAAATAACGGCGAAATGGACGGTTTTGTGGGACGAAGCGGTGTCGGCAAGACAACCGCCGCGAATCTGGTGCTGCGGCTTTACGACGTGTCCGAAGGCAGCATCACCATCGACGGAAAGGATTTAAGGTCACTCGAGCAACATTCCTACCGTTCGCAAATCGGCGTGGTGCTTCAGGAAACGTTCTTGTTCCACGGCACGATTTACAGCAATATCGCTTATGCGAAACCCGGTGCTACGCGTGATGAAGTAATCCGTGCCGCCATGCTCGCCAACGCACATGAATTTATCATGAAACAGCCCGACGGCTATAACACCTACGTCGGTGACAGAGGCAACACCTTGTCGGGCGGTGAACGTCAGAGAATCGCAATCGCACGTGCGATACTCAGAAACCCGAGAATACTAATATTAGACGAAGCGACAAGCTCTCTCGATACCGAAACCGAAAAGCAAATCCAAGAAGCAATCGCAAGGCTTTCGGGCGGCAGAACCACCATCGCAATCGCGCATAGACTTTCTACTCTGCGTAACGCGACAAAAATCGTCGTGTTTGAAAAAGGCGCAGTCGAGGAAGTCGGTTCGCATGACGAATTGATGCATAACGAGGGCAGATATTACCGCCTCGTCATGGCACAACGTCAGGTAAATAAGATGAAAAAGTAAAACAAAAAATAAGTAGCCGTGCAGGTATTAAAACCCTATTGCACGGCTACTGTTTTTTTAGTTCTTTTCTGTCGCTTATGCCCAATATATAATCTATCGATACGTTGTAATGCAAAGCCAATTTTATCAAAACATCTGTAGGAATATCTCTTTGTCCGAGCTCGTAATTGCTGTAAACCTGTTGCGAACAGTTGAGTATTTTAGCAACCTGTTTTTGCGTCAGGTCGTTGTCCTCGCGCAAGTCCCTTATTCTACTATACATATTTTTCTCCAATAAAAATGAATTGTATCAAAATTATACGATACCGCACTTTGCAGTATTGACAATTACCGCAAATTGCAGTATACTTTTTGTGATATTTTATTAAAAAGGAGAAAAATTTATGAAAAAAGTTTTGTCTGTCCTTCTTACGGCAGTAATGTTGCTGACACTTATTCCGCTGTCGATGTTTGCCGTTTCTGCGGAAGAATTCACCTCGGGTGATTATGCCTATACTGTTTCGGAAGACGGAACTGCTACGATTGTTAGTGTCAATAAAGATATCAGCGGTAACGTTAGCATTCCTGTTGAACTTGATGGGCATACAGTTACCGCTATAGGTAAAAATGCCTTTAATAACTACATTGGCTTAAAATCCGTATTTATTCCTGATACAATTTTGTCTATTGGAGACTCTGCGTTTTATGGTTGCTCGGGATTAACATCTGTAACAATAGGGAAAAGTGTTATAACTATGGGTAGTAGCGTTTTTAAAAATTGTTCTGGTTTAAAAGAAATTGTATTGCCCGATAGTATAACATCAATAGGCGAAGAGTGTTTTATCGGATGCGAACGCTTGAAATCCATTGTATTTGGCGATGGTTTGACTTATATCCCCGAAAAAACATGTGATTCTTGTTCTAAACTTGAAACACTTATTATGGGCAAAAATGTTGTTGAAATAGGGCAGGGCGCTTTTGTAGGTTGTTCATCTCTTGTAAATATTACTTGGAGTAACAAATTAGAAAAACTTGTAAATGGTTATGCATATTTCAATGGGGTTTTTGCAGGATGTTCTTCTCTAACCACACTTGAACTTCCTGCTTCTCTTAAGCACATTGGTAATAACGCATTTGATGGGTGTTCGTCGGTCACAACAGTAACACTCCCCGAGGGTCTCGAATATCTCGGAGAAGAAGCTTTTTCAGGATGTTCGACTTTGCTTTCAATAAAAATTCCTGATTCTGTTACTCAAATGGGATATGCTGCTTTTCGGCATTGCTCATCTTTAGAAAATGTTTATATCGGAACCGGGGTGTCTTTTATTCCCGAAACTGCATTTGGCGAATGTTCCTCATTAAAAAGTGTGGTCATAGGGGACAATGTTGTTGAAATATACAAGGCCGCGTTTAGTAAATGTATTTCACTTACAGATATCACATGGGGAAAATCTCAAAAAAAAATCAATGGCGATGAGCACTTTGAACAGTACGGCGCATTCTCTGATTGTACCGCTCTTAAAAACATATCTATACCAGATACTGTCACTTATATAGGTGGATATGCTTTTTACAATTGTTCTGCTATAGAAACAGTAATACTAAGCAAAAATCTCACATCACTTCAAGGAAATACTTTTAGGAATTGTAGTTCGCTCAAATCTATTGTCATTCCCGAAAGTCTTGTTGAAGTATGTGGAGGGATGTTTAATGGTTGCAAGGCCTTAGAATCTGTCTATCTTCCGGCGGATTTGCAACAAATAAATAATAACGCCTTCGGAAATTGTACTGCGCTCACCGATGTATATTATGCAGGCACTCAAGAAGATTGGGAAGATTTTGTTGTTATTAGCTACGACGATTGGTACGATGGTAACAAAACGATTCTCAACGCCACCATGCACTATAATTGCGACACAATGGCTCCTACGGGCGACGTTTTCTCAAACAATCCCGAAAATTATATAGGCAAAACACAGTCTATTTCTATCACCCTGTGGGATAACGCAGGTGTGGCAGGTTATTATTGGGGAACAAATCCCGATTATACTCAAAATGCCTATACCGCAACCTCTGAATTCAGTCATACCAAAACAATTACCGAAGCAGGAACATACTACCTTGTTGTTAAGGACATAAACGGGCTCCTCTCATCTTGCTACAATATAACCTTCCATAGCGTTAAGCTTAATGCAAACGGCGGAAATACCAATATTACAGAATTCCTCGCTGTTCGTTCCGAGGAAATTACCCCTCCTGCCCCTACCAACTCGAATAGCGGTCTTAACTTTCTTGGCTGGGCTACAGCACCTAATTCCTTGAATTATGCTACAACTATTTCGCCCACGGGAAACGTAACATATTACGCTATTTGGGGCGACGCTACTGCACTTGGCGACGTTGATTCTGACGGTGACGTTGACGCAGCCGACTATGTCCTTGTAAAACGTGCAGTTCTTAAAACCTACGAACTTAGCGAAGCACAAACAAAGGTTGCCGACATCGACAAGGATAACGACGTCGATGCAACAGACTACGTCTTGGTTAAACGTATCGTTTTAGGCACGTATACCGCAAAATAAATAAAAAAAGAAGATTTTTGCCGACGGCAAAAATCCTCCTCACTTATTACCTTTTACCTCTTACTTCTTACCTAACAAAAATCTCCCAAGAAATAAACTTGGGAGATTTTTTTCATATTCTATCCAATATATTTCAATTCGGTACCGTTGAAGAAGTACGAAAGGATATATTTGTAGCTGTAACCTTCTTTGGAGAGCTTTTCGCTTCCCGTTGCGGAGAAACCTACGCCGTGTCCGATACCCGAACCCTTTACCGTTACCGTGTCGGGTTCGATTTCAACACCCTGCAAGGTTTTGTAGTTGCTGTTAAATCCGTCGAACTCCTTGTAGCCGTCGGCGGTCATTACGCCCGAAATGTCACGGGTTTCTACCGTTCCGTCAGAAGTAAGAACCTGCATTTTCGCGGTATATTCGAGCTTAAAGTTCGCGCTGGTATAGCCGATAGCAAGACGGACGCCCTCGCTCGTTTTTACCTCAATCACGTTGCCGTTATTGTCGCTTACCGAAAGGGTGGTTATATAATCCGAACCGTACGGGTCGGTTTCTACAATCTTTACGTCAACCTCTGTTCCGTCAAGCGACGAGAACTTACTGCGCGAGGTAATAAAGTCGTAAAATTCTTGCTTGGTGTAAACGTATTCCCACTTATCGCCGTCGTTGTATTCCTCTTGGAAAACGGTGGTAAGATAGGGGACCTCGTTTCCGCCCCATGCCGCAACAGATGAACAACTTGCACCGCCGTTTGAATTGTGGTAAAGAACAACAATCGGGTTGCCCTTGTAGGCACAAATCTGTCCGCGTGTCGACTCGACGATTTGGTTATTTTCCTCGCTCATGCGGTATATGCCGTGATAAACCTGACAACAAGCAGGGTTCGTACAAACGTCAAAGCCGATGTTTGCGTGTTTATGGTGGAAAGGAACGGTACGCGCGAGTACCGAGAATGCCTTTCTCGTTTCGACCGAGTAATTAGTGCCGATTTCGTTTGCCATAACGCATTTGGTGTAGTCCTCAAGACCGAGGATGTTTTCTAACCAAAGCATACCACCCGAAACCGAATATTCGAACACGCCAAGAAAATCAAAATAAGCGATACTGCCCGAATAATGACGTAAAGGCAGGTTTACCGAGCCGCCGTTTTTCGAGCGAAGCGTGAGTTTATGCGAGGGGTCCTCGTACATAAACAGTATCTTTCCGCTGTTTGCATCGATGGCGGTGATACCGCCCGAAACGGGAGATGCAACCGATTTACCGCCTGATGCAGATTTTGCACCCTGAGCAGTAGTAGAAGCATTTACGCGGACTTCATATCCGCCTTTGACAATCGCTACGAAACCGTTTTTGGACTTCGCAACAGAAAACGCTTCGGCATAAGTGCCAAATCTTCCGACAACTGCGCTGTATGCGCCGATGTTGCCGTTATTATCGGCATAGCAACTTCCGTTTGCGAAAGTTGCGTTCACTTGCGGAAGCAATATTATTGAAGTGTTGTCTACCGAAAACAGTTTATTAAAACCGTTTCCCAAATAGCCGACGTCAAAGCCGTCAGCCGACTTGTTGATTGAAGAAAAAAGTCTGGAATCAAGCAACGGAGCTTTAACGTACAAACCAACGCTAACGTCGTTTGCGGTATATCCGCTTGGTGCGGCAGATGCCGTATTGCTTATCGGGAACACCGATGCGCCTATGCAGAATACGATTGCAAGGGCGACACAGGCTAATCTTTTAAGCTTAACCAATCTCATAATCGCCTCTTACAGTAAAATATGCAGTTCCGCCGGTGATAAGTATCGCCTTGCGCGATTCGCTTGATGACGCGTAGTAGACATGTCCGTATTCAAGAGGTTCGCCCGAGAAAAGCTCTCTGCCCTCCGACATATCCGTAATTCCTTCGTTTTCTGCATCGGACGAGGTTATCGCAACAGCACCGCCGCCGCGATAGATGACCTCGCTTTCGGGAGAAAGAATTATCAACTGACCTTCTTTTGCCGAAATATCGTTATAGGTAGAAGTGACGTTCAGGCTACCGCTTGCAACAAGTTCATCGATGATTT
>JAZRUB010000075.1:0-5510 GCA_045652305.1 Eubacteriales bacterium | reverse complement strand
AGTGTTTCGAACTGAACGCCTGTCGTTGCGAAATAAATCGATGAAACTTCACCGCCTATATCGCTACCTGACACCTGTGTATAGCCAAATTCCTCAAAATACTTTTTGAAAATACTGTGTCCTATCGCACCACCGATTTGAACAAATGCAGGGTTGCAAGAGTTTACTAATGCTTCCTTAAAGTTTTGTGTTCCATGGCCGATTATTTTATGGCAGTGAATAGTAGTTCCCGCAATATCAATCGCACCGCGACAACTGAAACTGCTTGTTTCGTAGCTTACTCTGCCCTCTTCAAGTGCAATCGCACTTGTAATTATTTTAAATGTAGAACCGGGTTCGTAGGTTTGAGTGGCTATAGTGTTGTTCCACATCTCGTAAAGAAGTTTTGTTCTTTCTGCAGAACGTTCTTCCTCGGTTCCTATGAACTGGTCGTATTTATTTTGATAATATTCAGAGAGGTTATTATAATTATTCAAATCAAACGACGGATAAATAGCAGACGCGAGCAATTCGCCGTTTTCAACGTCCATAACTATACATTCTACTCTGCCGTTGGGGTTATGTTCCTCGTATGCCTGCTCTATGTACTTTTCAACGGAATTTTGAATTGTCCAGTCAATCGTTGTGACGATACTAAGACCGTTTGTAGCAGGGATATAAGTAGAACCTACGCCCGAATCAAGCTCGTTGCCGTAAGCATCTGCAGCCTTTACAGATTTTCCGTCTACACCTGCAAGATATTCGTCATACGTAAACTCAAGTCCCGAAAGGCCTTGGTTATCAGAACCCGTAAAACCAAGCAAGTGTGCCGCAAAGCTACCGTAACGGTAATAACGTTTTGTGGTTTCTTCAAGGTGGATTATGGTTTGGTAACCGTTTTCTGCAATAAATGCGCGAACTGCGCTTTCCTCGGTTTCGGTGAGGAATTTCTTTATCATTTGATATTTAGAATTATGGCGTTGGCCTTTGAGTTGGATTTCTTCGCGTTCTACACCAAGTATACGCGAAAGGCCATCGGAGATATTATTCAAAAGTGTTTCGCTATCAATAGGTGTAGAAGTTTCCTGACTGTCCTCGGCGAACTGAGTGATATCGTACGGCGATATGAAACAGTTATATACCGTTGCACTTACTGCAAGTTCGGTCGTAGCGTCATTAGCATAAATAGAACCGCGTTTTGCAGGGATTACAACCGAATTCGTATACTGGTCCAATGCCGAAGTACGGAAATCTTGTGGGTCGATAAGTTGCAAATACGCAAAACGCACGCACAACAAAAACATAAACACAAGAATAACAACAAGCGCAACACGTCCGCGAACGACACCGGTGCGTCCGCTTCCTGAAGATGTAAATTTTTTGGATGCGCTTGACATAGTAAATACTCCTTTTGATAAGACAAATGGGTAAAGAGAAATTTTCCTCGTTACCCTTTGTATAAATATATTCCGTAATGCCGATTTAATGCCGAATTTATTATATCACATCTTAATCGGAATGTATAGTGATTTTTTAATTTTCGCTCAGAAAATCTCTTATAACCTCGCCAAGACCGGTTAATAGGAAACCAAATCCGCCTTCTTCTCCGTCGTCATAGGAGTGCATTTCGGTTTTATCCTCTTGCTCTGTTGTAATAATATGAATATTGCTTTCGGGGATATTCTTTGTCATACCCAATTCTTCGGAAGCGTACTTTTCTATTTCTGCAAGGTCATACTTATTACCAAGTGTCACTTCAAGGTCATCTTGCGTTTTTTCCATTGTCGCAAGTTTGTTATTAAGGTCGGTGATTTCAGAACGGTATTTATCTACCTCTGCATAGTTCATCATCATGAACAAAAACATACTTGTAAGTAATGCTGCTACGAAAACTATCGACCAAGGAAACGGTGCTTTATCCTTCTTCTTTACATTTACGACACGCGGTGCACGTACTGCATGAAGATTGGTATTACGTTTCGAAGACGACTTTTTGCCGTTTTTTGCGACAGATGCCGACTTCTTAACTGTTACTGCACGGTTATTCACGTTATTTCGCGTTTGATTCGATTTATTTGTCGAAACATTATGTTCCTGCATTTTATTTAGCACCTTTCTTTATATTTTTTCACAGACACGCAGTTTTGCGCTATGTGACCTACTGTTATTTTTCAATTCTTCATCCGATGGAAGTATCGGTTTTTTTGTTATTATCTTAACGATTTGTTTCTTGCCACAGACACATATCGGGAAGTCGCTCGGGCAAGTACAGGGTTTTTCGAGTCTTTGGAAACCGTTTTTAACTATACGATCTTCCAATGAATGGAAACTTATTATCGACATTCTTCCGCCGACATTTAAAACTTCCGCACCCGATTCTATAGCCTTTGGGATACAGTCAAGTTCACCATTGACCTCTATACGTATTGCTTGGAAACTTCTTTTTGCAGGGTGTCCGCCATCGTTTTTGAACTTGCCGGGTATTGACGAAGATATTAAATCGGAAAGCTCAAGCGTGGTTTTTATAGGTTTGTCCGCTCTTGCGGAACAGATTTTAGAAGCTATTCTTGATGCGAAGCGTTCTTCACCGTAGTCTTTCAATATACGAGCCAAATCGTATTCGGAATAGCTATTAACAACATCGTATGCCGTAAGCGGTGCAGTTTGGTCCATTCGCATATCAAGCGGTGCATCTTTCATATAAGAAAAACCGCGTTCTGCAACGTCCAACTGATGAGAGGATACGCCAAGGTCCATAATTATACCATCGACCTTTTCGAATCCTGCACTTTCGATAGCATTTTTTAAATTTTCGAAATTATCCTTAACGGTTATTAACCGTTCATCATTTATCTTTTCGCGTGCGTTTGCCAACGCATCGTCGTCGCGGTCGATTCCGACCACTCTACCCTTATCGTTAAGCTTTGTTAAAATAAGCGAAGTATGACCTGCGCCTCCGAGTGTGCAGTCAACGTACACACCGTCGGGTTTGATATTTAGAGAGTCTACCGTTTCGTGCAAGAGCACTGATACATGAGAAAACTCCATCTTACAACCCCAATTCTACAAGTTCGCTTATAATGCTTTCGCTATCAATATTGTTCTGTTCTTCTTCCCAAGCAGATGCAGACCAAATTTCAAAGTGGGAGCATCCACCTGCGATTACAACTTCCTTTTTGAGATTTGCGAAGTTGCGCATCGCCTGATTAAGTGTGACTCTGCCCTGCGCGTCAACCGAGCCTTCGTCTGCGCCTGCATAGAAGTAACGCAAAATGCGACGTTCTTTTGCAGCAGGGAGTTCTTCAAGTTTAGCGGTGAACTTTTCCCATTCTTCCATGGGATAGACACGAATACATTTATCAAATCCTCGAGAGAGAATAAACTCATCCCCGAGTTTATCGCGAAATTTTGCAGGAATGAACAGACGCCCTTTGGCATCTATCGTATGCTTATATTCGCCGTAGAACATCGTGTCATCCCCTTTCTTTTTGCTGTTTTTGGGGGTTATAATGGGCATTTAAACCAAATCGCTCCACTATTCCCCTATTTCATGTTCTAATTATACATTGCAACACCAAAAATTGCAATAGTTGCAGATAACATAATTTATACATTATGGAAACCCATTCGTTATTTTGACGATAGCAAAAAAGCATATATTTCAATGCTTTTCGACATTATATGTTATCGAAAAGTATACATATTAGGCGATATTTTTGTGATTATGTCACCAAACGTACGTTCTTCCATTCCGTAATAACGCGAAAAACGATTGATATTATTAGATTATCGCGAACATAGAATTTTTGCATTTAGGCATTTTTGGCAAAGTGTAGAAACGATTGTGAAGATTCGTTTTGCAGAGTTAAAATGACCATTATTTCGCAGTAATATATCTTTGTTCGAGCAAAATAAAATAGTCATTTCTGTCATATTTTAAACAATAAAAAACATCGCAGACGAACGTGTCATCTGCGATGTTGATTTTTATTTTTTATAGTTCTATTTCTGCGGTTATTGCATAATGGTCGGATACTATTCTTTTCACCGTTTCGGCATTTACAATCTTTGCACCGCGCACGAAGATATAATCGATACGAATTTCAGGTGCATTTGACGGGAAAGTCAATTCCGCTCTACCGAGCGATTCATGCGAATCCGTCAGAATTTCAGCCAGTCTTTGTATTTGAGGGCGGTCGGGTGTTTTATTGAAATCGCCCATCAATACAACCGCACCTTCAATCTGTTCTAAAAGAGCAATTACCGTATCTACGGCATTTATATCTTCTCCGACACCCAAGCCGAAATGTGAATTCAAAACGGTAAGCTTCTTTCCGTCGATTTCATACTCCGATTTGATAATACAACGGGTTTCATAACGTGCGCCTACCCTTTCGGTAACATCGGGTATCATTATCTTTTCGCATTTCAGCATAGGGAATTTTGAAAAAATCGCATTGCCGTAACTGCAATCATCTTTTATTTTGATTGCATCACCGAAATAGGAACTATACCCCAAGTTATCGGCAAAAAACTTTGGTTGGTCGGAATAACCCGATAGAAAATCGGGATTAGTACCGCATCTAACCTCATTTAGTCCGAATATATCGGGGTTTTGTTCACGCACATTTTCAGCCATAGCAGGTAAATCTATAACGTCTCCGCTATAGTTATGGTTCCTGCCATGCTGAATATTAAACGTCATTATTTTGAGTTTCATATCAAAACAGTCCGGATATTACACCATTTTCATCAACGTCAATTTTTTCGGCAGCGGGTACTTTCGGTAAACCGGGCATGGTCAAAATATCGCCTGTAAGAACGACTATAAACTCTGCGCCTGCGGACACCTTGACATTTTTTACCGTGACGGTAAAACCACTGGGTGCGCCCAATTTCGTCGCATCATCAGAGAAGCTATACTGCGTCTTTGCGATACATACAGGGAACTTCGAAAAGCCAAGCGATTCAAGCTTTTTAATCTGTTTTTTAGCGTTAGGCATGACGGTTATTCCATCACCGCCGTATACTTTTTTAACCACAGCTTCTATCTTTTCTTCGATGGTAAGGTCATCTTCATACGAGAATGTAAAGTCGCCCTTTTCTTCCTCGCAAAGTCGAACAACCTCTTTAGCCAATGCCTCGCCACCCTTACCGCCTTCTGCCCAAACGGTTGAAAGAACGGTATTTACACCGAGTTCGCGGCATTTTGCGATAATGAACTCGATTTCGTTATCGGTATCTGTCGGGAAACGATTTACCGCAACGACGCACGGAAGTTTATAAACATTTTTGATGTTAGAAACGTGGCGAAGAAGATTAGGAATACCGCGTTCAAGTGCGCCTAAATCCGCTGTACCGAGTTCGGTTTTAGCAAGTCCACCATGCATTTTAAGCGCACGAACGGTTGCAACAACAACGACAGCGTCGGGTGTAAGACCCGCCATACGACACTTGATATCGAGGAATTTTTCCGCGCCTAAATCGGCACCGAATCCAGCCTCTGTTACGGTGTAGTCGCCCATCTTGAG
>JAZRUB010000074.1:0-2179 GCA_045652305.1 Eubacteriales bacterium | reverse complement strand
GACCGCTTGGCCTCCGACTTTACGGTGAGGAAATCGATATTAAAAATAATATGAATGAAAGTCAACCTCCCGTTAATAAGGAACCAAAGAAACATGGATTCTTTGCAAAACTTTTTGGCAAAAAGTAAATGTTAATAAGCAAATTAGAGTACGGTAAAACCTCTTGTTATAGACGTGAAATTTGAAACCCGTCCAAGACTTTGTCCCATGTTTTTAAGGTGCAGTCTTTCTTGTATCAATTTTGCGTCACTTTTACATAAAAACCAAGGCGTCTTTCTGACAGCCTTGGTTTTTTGACGAAATGGCTCAACCTCGCCTATTGACAAAACGGGATGTAGATGTTAAAATAATAAAAATGAAATTTTAATGAATTTTATTTTACAATTTGAAAGGATGAAAACATTATGGGTAAATTTGTAGTAAAAGAAACCGCTACAGGTTTCAAATTTGACCTCAAAGCAGGCAATGGCGAAGTTATCGCTACTTCAGAGGTTTATAACACTAAGGCAGCTTGCCTTAACGGCGTAGAAAGCGTCAAGAGCAACTGTGTTGGCGAAATTGAAGACCAAACCGTTGAACCTGTTGCAACCGTTAAGCATCCCAAGTTTGAAATTTACGAAGATAAAGCAGGCGAATTTCGCTTCCGTCTTAAAGCTAAAAATGGCGAAGTAATCGCTGTATCCGAAGGTTACAAAGCTAAATCAAGCTGTGAAAACGGCATCAACAGCGTTAAAAAGAACGCTCCCGATGCTGAAATCGAATACGCTGAATAATTTTGTTTGACCATCAATGCCCCATTTTGCATGAAAACAAAATGGGGCAATTGAATTTGTGCCCGTTTTTTCTCCTTATATGTAAATAATACCACACAAACCTACCGTTAGAGTATAGTGTTAAAATTGGTAGTTTGCGGTACAATATAATCGATAATTAAATTCTGGGAGGAACTGTTATGCCACGCAAAAAAGCCGTTCCCATATCGACCTCCAAATTAGAGTTGGATTATAAAAAATTTGGCGATATGCTTCGTTCAAAGATAAAGGCAAAGGGATATACCCAAGCTGTGTTTGCCGAAGCTATCGGAGTTTCCTATTCTTCCATGATGGCTATTCTTCAAGGAAAGCGTCACATATATATGCATACCTATGTAAAAATACTTGATGTTTTGGGAATGACCGATGACATGCTTTTTAGCGTATCTGAAAAAAGCGATGCGAAGAAGCGTTAAAAATGTCTGAAAAGAGGATATAAAATGGAACTGTTGTTTAAACGGGGCAAGGCGAGACGCCTTGTGCTGATTCTTTTTGACGTATTAAGCTTTTTGTTAATCAATTTCTTATATTATTACTCAACGCAGATATTTGCCACTTCGCCTACATATTTAATCGATACGTATTTATGTAACACCGTCATATTCTTGGCGACCACCTTTGTTTTCAGATTTCTGCTTAAGGTATATTCCAACGTTTGGCGTTACACGAGTACAAAGGCGTATTTGAGTCTTATAATCGCAGACGTGTGCGGCGCTGGCGTTGCAATAATTTTGTCACGTGCATTTCAGTTGTATTTGGGTATTTGGCACTTTATAGACGTCGCTTCGCTTTCTGCGTTGTTTGCTATAACTTCTCGTTACGTTTACCGTCTTATTTATAAACATCGTAACGTTGCCGACCCGGAGGAAGGTCCCTGTATCAACGTTGCCATTGTTGGCGCAGGTCAGTTGGGGGTTCTTCTTGCGAGCGATTTGACAAATAACCGCCGTTCTATATACAGACCGATATTCTTTATCGATAAGGACATAAGTAAGGTCGGTTCTCGCGTTTACGGACTTCCCGTATATTACGAAGACACAAAAGTTTTTGAACAAATCAAGCGCGATTCAATCAGCGAAATATTTATAGCGCTTGGTAACTTAACCAGCGAAGAAGCAACGAGGATATACGACTTTTACAGTTTAAGCGGTTGTAAGATAAAGATATACGACCTTCCCGTGCGTGATACCGATAGTCACGGCATTGCAAAACCTGCTATACGTGAATTTCAAATCGAAGACCTTCTTTTCCGTGAACCGGTTAATATCACCGAAAAGGAAGCATTGAATTACTATTCGGGCAAGACTATTCTTGTTACGGGCGGTGGCGGTTCGATAGGTAGTGAACTTTGCCGTCAGATAGCAAAA
>JAZRUB010000073.1:0-2873 GCA_045652305.1 Eubacteriales bacterium | reverse complement strand
ATAGGCTCACCGATAAAAACTATCCTGTCGTTGAGCAGACGCGAGAAAATATCGTAAGAACGTTCTCCGCGCGAGGTCTGCTCGACTACCATCGGTACCAAAGACATAGTTAATCAACCTTTCGATTATTTTGTAGTGATAACAGCATTTTCCTTAACAAGGTCAACTGCTTTACGAAGAACGATATCTTCGGAAATGCTTGTTTCGGGGATGCTGGACTTAACTGTTTCGATATCTACATTATAGCCGGAAGCAATCTTCTTATATTCAGCATCGATATCCTTTTTAAGCGCTTTGATTTTTTCGGTTTTAACAATTTTGGAGAGAGCAAGTCTTGTCTTAACCTGCTTTTCGGCATCGGCTTTGAAGTTTTCGCGAAGCTGTTCCATGGTCATGCCGGTATATTGGAAGTACATTTCAAGATTACCGCCTTGAGATTGGAGACGATATTCGTAGTCACGAATGTAACCGTCGATTTCCTGTTCGATCATGCAAGCAGGAATATCGGTTTCGGTGTTAGCCAAAAGTGCATCGATAAGTGCAGTTTCGAGCTTGTTTTCTGCAGACTTTTCTTTACGTTCGGTGATTTTTGCCTTGACATCAGCCTTGTATTCATCAACGGTGTTGAATTCGGAAACGTCTTTTACAAATTCATCATCAAGTTCGGGAAGTTCCTTAACCTTGAGTTCGTGAAGTTTGATTTTGAATACAACTTCTTTACCTGCGAGGTTTTCTGCGCCGTAATCTTCAGGGAAGGTTACGTTGATATCAAATTCTTCGCCAACGCTCTTGCCGATAATCTGTTCTTCAAAACCGGGGATGAACCTCCCGCTACCGATTCCGAGAGGATATTTTTCACCTTTACCGCCGTCGAAAGCAACGCCATCGAGGAAACCTTCGAAATCGATGATTGCTTGGTCGCCGTCTTGTGCAGGGCGATTTTCAACGGTGAGCATACGGGAATTACGTTCACGTGTTGCGTCGATATCTTTCATGATATCTTCTTCGGTAACTTCAACAGCTTCTTTTGCAACTTCAAGTCCCTTATAAGCGGAAATTTCAACCGCAGGCTTTGTCCAAACAGCAGCCTTTAACTTAACGCCCTTATCGTCGATAGAAACTACATCGAGTTCAGGACGGCTTACTGCATCAAGCTTGGTAGAAGCGAGTGCATTTTCGTATGCTTCGGGAAGAAGGTTGTCAAGCGCTTCATCATAAAATACGGTTGTGCCGTAAAGTTTTTCGATAACGTGCTTAGGTGCTTTACCCTTACGGAAACCGGGAACATTCATTTTAGAAACGTTTTTGCGGTAAACTTTATTTACCTCGTTATCGAAAGCTTCCTTTTCGATAATAAATTCGAACTCGTACTTGTTTTTTTCGAGTTCTTTTGCTTTGATAGATGCCATTACGGACCTCCAAAATAAACATAATATTACATCTATTCATTTTAACAAATTTTCCCTAAAAGTCAAGTGTTTTTAAGGATTTGTATGCTTTTTTGAATCTTTTGTAACGATTTTTGAAATTATATTGTTTTGAGGTTGATTTTTTATATGATTTTATATATAATAATCACGAAAGGAGGCGCTACAATGTCAGAAAAAAACATCCGCAATAATTTTGAGGAATCCGTTTCTGAATTCTCGCATTTAAATCTTAAGGGTGACCCTAATGCGGAGAAACGCGCACTTCTGCCCTCACTTATCGTCAGAAGCATTATGATTGCTATGTGTATAGGTCTTTTGGGTTATTCAGTATTTATGATTGCCTCGAGTGCGGTTGAAACCAATATCGCTAATGATTTTTACGAAAGTTTCCGTGCCGAAGCAAACGCATCGGCTGTCAAACCCTCCCCTTCTCTTTTAGAGCCGGCCTCACTGTTAACCATGAAGGAAACACTTAATGCCGAAGGCGAAGCAAAGAATTACGTTTTGGGCGATGACCCGATACAGGACCCACAGAGAAGAAGCTCGATATTCAGGAATTTCATAAACAAGTCTGCGAAATATCCCGATATGTATGCTTGGATATACGTTAACCACACCAAAATCGACTATCCTGTTATGAAGGGTTCGTACACCAACTATTACATGGAACACGATTTAAATCACAATATTTCTGCCAACGGCAGTATAACCGTAGAATCGGGACTTTCTGACGTCTACACAGAAAATCAAAACGTTGTTGTTTATGGCCATTGTATGAAGAACGGTATGATGTTTAGAACGCTTAAGACCTTTATGGAAAGTGCAAACAGAAACACCTTAGCAAAGGACATGAGCATCGAAATATACACGAAAGACGGTTTGTTCATCTATAAGGTCCTCAGCGGTTATCGTCACGAGGACAACGCTTATGCAGAAATTTGCTTTGAAGAGTCTGATGAATTTGTGAGATTTTTAGATTTGGCAGTTTCCAGAAACGAGCTTCGCGTTTCTTCAAATTATTCCTCCGAATCAAAAGTAATTACACTTATCACCTGCGCAAACGTAACCTCAAATGAAGACGAACGCTACGTTCTTCACGGCGTTTTATCGACCTTTATACCTGCAAATCAATTATAATATTAAATTTAAAAAGCGTATGCCGTTTGTAGCATACGCTTTTTCTTTATAGATAGTTTTTGATTATTTCCTGTACTTTTATAGTCAACAATTCAGAAGCATGCGCAATGCAATAGTCAACGCTATATTCCTCGCAAACGAGAGAATAACAGGCATCTGCGCCTATATCGTAAAGCGATTCATATCCGTCAGAAAGGCCTCCCGACAAGACGACAGCTTTGACGTTTGCATCTTTTGCAGACGAAACAACCACGCTGACCAATTTACCAAACGCGGTTTGGGAATCGGTATTACCCTCGCCTGTTA
>JAZRUB010000072.1:0-4120 GCA_045652305.1 Eubacteriales bacterium | reverse complement strand
ACCTTTTTGTAAAATTCATTGTATTCTTCGGAAGTAACTTCTTGCGGCTTGCGTTGCCATAATGGATTTGTGTCATTGATGACGGTTTCGTTGTTGCCTTCCAAAAGCAGGATGTCGTAGGGCATAAAAGAACAGTAGCGCTCTAAAATGTTTTTTAATTTTCCGTTATCTAAATATGCAATTTCGTCATCCGAAACGTGCATAATAATTTCGGTTCCGTGTCCATCGAGCTCGCAACTTTCGCTTTCGAATACACCGTCGCTGTTGCAGGTCCAATGTACACCTTCGCCGCCTTTGTAGGAGCAGGTGAACATTTCAACTTCTTCCGCGACAATAAACATAGAATAAAAGCCTAAACCAAAATGACCGATAATGCCGCCGGAAGATTCGCCTTCGTATTTAGAAATAAAATCAACAGCACCAGAAAGCGCAATGTTGTTGATATATTTCTCAACTTCTTCTGCGTTCATACCGATACCGTTGTCGGAAACCGTAATTGTTCTTTCGTCTTTGTCTGCTTTTACGGTTATTTTATAGATGCTTTCATCATCGGTCGCTTCGCCTAATGAAATCAAGCGTTTATGTTTTGTAATAGCATCGCAGGCGTTAGAAACAACCTCGCGGATAAAAATATCTTTTTCGGAATAAAGCCACTTTTTTATTATCGGAAATAAATGCTCGGTATCTACCGATAATGCACCTTTTGACATCTCAAAAATCCTTTCGTCATTTGCTAATAATGAGCTGCCGTTTAGGCAGCTCATCAAAGTGTTATATGAAATATTAGTCTCTGTTTTCGAAAGCGCAGACAATGTCGTCTTCGTCAACGTCGATGCCGTCGAAATCATCAATAAATTCATCGAATTCATCAAAGAAGTCTTCGTCTTCTAATTCGCGCTTCTTTTTGTTTTTGTATTCGGAGTAGAGCAATGCAGTACCCGAAGCGCCACCGATTGCACCGAAAATACCGAATGCAATAGCGAGATTCTTTTTCTTTTCAATATTAAGAATAGCAAGAATAAAGAAGGTTACCGCTTGTACCAAAAGAGAGATTCCGAGAATGGGTTTAAATTTTTTCATGATAAAAATACCTCCGCTGATTATTTGTTGCAATTAAGTTTAAGATATTCGTTTATAAAGTCATCAAGGTCGCCGTCCATAACGGCTTGTATGTTACCGGTTTCGCAATTCGTGCGATTGTCCTTGACCAACGTGTAGGGCATGAATACGTAAGAACGTATTTGGCTACCCCATTCGATGTTCATTTTCGTGCCGGTGATGTCTTCGATGCGTTCGAGCTTTTCGCGCTCTTTAATTTCGAGCAACTTACTCTTTAACATCTTCATCGCAGTTTCGCGGTTTTGCACCTGACTGCGTTCGGTTTGACATCCGACAACGATACCGGTAGGGATGTGAGTGATACGTATTGCAGAGTCGGTTTTGTTTACGTGCTGACCGCCCGCGCCGCTCGCTCTGTGAGCATCGATTTTAAGGTCTGCTTCGTTAATCTCAATCGTGATTTCGTCGTTGAATTCGGGTAACACTTCTACCGATGCGAAAGAGGTGTGACGTCTTCCGCTCGAGTCAAAGGGGGAAACACGAACCAATCTGTGTACACCCGACTCACTCTTTAAATAGCCGTATGCATTAACACCTTCTACCATAAAAGAAACGCTTTTAATACCCGCTTCGTCACCGTCAAGGTAATCCAAAACTTTCAGCTTGAATCCTTTTTTAGTGGCATACTGCTGGTACATTCTGTAAAGCATCTGCGCCCAGTCTTGTGCTTCGGTGCCGCCTGCACCGGGATGGATTGAAATAATGGCGTTACTGCCGTCATATTCGCCCGATAAAAGTATTTCTATTTTCTGACGTTCGTATTCTTTTCTTACTGCTTCAAGGTCGTTCAAGACATCTTCAACAACGCTGTCGTCGTCTTCTTCAATCGAGAGGTCGATAAGCGTTTCGATATCATCAAAACTTCTCTTTAACGCGATGTAGCGTTCAAGAGTACCTTTTTTGAATTTGAGTTGCTTTAAAACAACCTGTGATTGCTCCGGCTTGTCCCAAAAACCCGGTTCGGCCGTTTTATTTTCAAGTTCTTCAACCTCGGTTTTAAGACTTTCAAAGCCTATCGAATCACCAAGGTCGTTTATTCCGTCGCAAAGTTCTCCCAACGAGAGTTTTGCCTGCTCTAACTGTAAAATCACGGAACGTTCTCCTTAATATTTCTTTACATCTACATTATATACACAAAACCGTTATGTGTCAAGAATTTTCCAAAACTAAACACTAAATATTATACACTGTTATCAAAAAAATAAACAGAAAAAAGCCAAAGCATCTAAAATGCATTGGCTTATTTCGAATAAACGCGACACGTACCTGTAAGCCGAGTTCTGTCGTGAACAATCATCTATCTTGGATTTATGTTGCCATAAACCTCTTTGCCACCTCCATAGGGGCTGCCGAGCAAGCATATGCCCCCGCCACGGTGTTGCTCCGGATAGGGTTTACATGGCTGTGCCGTCTCCGACACACCGGTGAGCTCTTACCTCGCCTTTCCATCCTTACCAAGAAAATTCTTGGCGGTTTATTTCTGTTGCACTAGCCCTAAAGTCGCCTTCGGCAGATGTTATCTGTTATCCTGCTCTGTGGAGCTCGGACTTTCCTCACGGTACGGACTTTCGTCATGGCACCGCGCGATTGTTCGGTACGGTCGCAAAGGAATTGTATCATATTTACACTATTTTGTCAAATATCTTGTGCTAATCTCTTGATTATTTTTGGTGATGGATATATAATGTATTAGTATGTGACCGAACGGTCGATTTGGAGGTATGCAGATTGTTAAAAGAATATGCATCGGAATATAAAAATAAAACCGTCGGATTTGTCGGAATGGGAGTTTCCAACCTTCCTGTTATAAGGCTTTTTATAGCGGAGGGTGCTAACTGTATCGTGCGCGATAAAAAGGACCTTTCAAATAGCGATTTTTATGAAGAATTAATTCAGTCGGGGGTAAAGTTCATAGTCGGTGATGGCTATTTAGAAAATATAACCGAGTCATTATTGTTCCTATCTCCCGCTGTCCGTCCCGATTTGGATGGCTTGGTCAAAGCACGTGAAAATGGAACTCGCGTCACAAGCGAAATGGAAGAATTTTTCAGACTCTGCCCGTGCAAGAAAATAGCAGTTACGGGTAGCGATGGTAAAACTACCACAACCACCCTTATTTCAAAACTGCTAAGCGAGGCAGGGTATAAAACCTGGCTTGGCGGAAATATCGGAGTTAATCTTTTTGCAAAGCTTGACGAGATAAAAGAAACCGATTTTGCAGTTGTCGAACTTTCATCGTTCCAATTAATGAAATTATCAATGAGTCCCGATGTTGCCGTAATCACAAATGTCGCACCCAATCATTTGGATTGGCATACCGATATGAAAGAATACGTAAATGCGAAAAAACGTATTTTTGAGTTTCAAAACGATAAATCGTTGCTCGTCTTAAATATTGACGATGAATATTGCCGTTCTTTTGTTCCCGATGCAAAGGGAAGTGTACGCACCATTTCGGGCGAAAGCAAGGAAACTGATTTTTATTTTGATGAAAACGGTATTTTCGATAAAAACGGAAATGTGCTTGTTGCTGACGAAGATATACGCATCGTTGGCAGACATAACCGCTATAACTATACAGAAGCATATTGTGCGGTATCTCAATACGTCTCACGCGAAACCTTACAAAAGGTTGCACGTGAATTCGGCGGTGTAGAACATAGGATTGAATTCGTGCGTGAATTCGATGGAGTTAAGTATTATAATTCATCTATAGATTCAAGCCCCTCACGTACAAAAGCGTGTATCGAGTCGTTCAAAGAAAAACCTATTGTTATTGTCGGCGGATATGATAAAAATATACCCTACGACTCACTTGGCGACTTGTTCGTTAAAAAAGTAAAATACGCAGTATTGTGCGGTGCAACCGCAAAAAAAATCAAAGATGTGCTTGATACTGTAGGATTTACCGATTATTGCGTTGCAGACGATTTTGAAAGCGCAGTTCAAACTGCAAAAGCAAAGGCTGTCAGCGGTGATTGTGTCGTTCTTACACCTGCAT
>JAZRUB010000071.1:0-8882 GCA_045652305.1 Eubacteriales bacterium | reverse complement strand
GGATACAAACACTCCTCCGAAGAAATTATGCAAAATATCGGAATACCCGCACGTGATAAAGGAATCGTACTTTATTCTTTGGGTTTGGGCTACTCCGTAAATACAGAATACATGAACACCTTTGCGGCAGCGACGGGAGGCTCGTTCCTTTACATAGAAGATTCCGCATCGCTTTCCTCCTTCTACGACTACCTCAGAGGACAGATTCTAAACCAATATATTATTACTTATAAAGCTGAGGATACCCTCAGCGTAGACCGCGAGCTTAGCATAACGCTTAAGGAAGATTCGCTCACCGGCGATATAGGATATTACAATCTTCGCGGAGAGGGCAATGACTCCGAGTATGCCCCCAGCGAGCTTATCGGACTTGAAGAAAAAGGCGTTTACGGTCTTGACACCAGACTTATTTTCAGAGGTTCTAAACCTGTTTCGGTAAAACTTAGCGGTTTCGGTTTTGCAGAGAACGACAGTTTTTCAATCACTCTTGACGGCGACCTTGACTACGGTGCAAACAGTGTCAGCGTCGCGTATGAAGACGAAAACACGTTGAGTGTAGTTATTCCGGGCGGAATAGCTTGCGGTACCTATGACGTGCGTGTAAGCGTGAACGGAAAGACGGCAATTCTTGATGACGAGCTTACCATTGCGGCGCAGGGAAATGAAAAGACAACTGCGTTTGGACCTTATGTGTTCACGTCTTATCAGAAAATCGAGCGTGAAGGCACTATTACTCTTTCGGGCTACGTAACCATGAACGGTTGGCTCAATTTTGACGGTGACGTAACTCTTTCGGGCGATTTTAACGGTCAAAGCATTAAGATGACCGACAACGACGGCTCGTACGTTAAGTATTATACAGATACTGCTACGGGACTTGCCTCGCTTTTCGCAAAACGAAACAGCGTGATGTCGCTTCCTGCGTTTGGTACGCTTACTCTCTATAACGATGCATTTACAGATCCCGAAAGCGACACCTATCGAGTCGATACAAAGGTTGCACCTTTTCTGACTATCGGCGGTATGTTCTCTTTGAATGCCGCTGGCATTGAACTTTACCCCAACCGATTCGAGATAAGGTCCGATGCATTTACCACCAAGTTCCCGCTTCAAGAATCTCTCTTAAAGGCAGGAGACCTTGACAAGTTATTTAATTTTAACATTGCACTTGACGGTGTTATTACCAACAAAACCATCGGTATTCGTGTCGATGTGGATAACAAAGGCGACAGCGACACGTACAATTCCGTAAATCTGGGTTCGATGCCGATATACGTTACTCCTGCATCCTACAAGATTCACATTGATACGGTGGCTAACAATTATTCTATTGAATATTCCACAAAGGTGGCATTTATCAATAGCGATGGTCTTGGATTCCTTATTGAGTGGGAAGCAAGAGATAATGACTCGGGTTACCAAAAGCTCTGCCCGTCCAAGGTCATGCTTATGTGCGATACGCCTATCAAATCAGCAATCGGAACGGTACCTGTCACATATCGCGACTTCAAGCTCGGTCTTGAAGATATAGACCCTAATGCGAGCATATTCGATTGGATGCTTGTAGGTAGTTTCGATTTAGAAAGTGTTAAGGTCAGCGACTATATCAAGGGACTTGATAAATATATCCAAGACCCTGCCGTACTCAAACTTGACGATACGACGTTGAAATTCAGCTTCGGTCAGGCATATATCTCTATCGAATCGAAGCTTCAGCTTCTTGAACAGATTGATTTGGCTAAAGCAAAGATTGAAGCAGGACGTATTCCTTTTACAAGCGTAATGCTTGGCATGAACAACGAGGAAGCAACCGGATTTAGAGCTGCACTCACCGTAGGTATTATGTGGGACACCGACAACTGTGATATCGACCTTTCTGGTACTGCTGAATTTTCTGCTCATTCCCGTTTCACCGGTGTTGAAGTCATCGGAAAGTGCGACCTCAGCGTAAATTGGTGGATATTTAAGGCATCTTCCTTTGCAGAAGGTCGCGCGATTATCGGTATGTACGTAGACCATAGCAATAGACTTAACTTTATAATTAAGGCAAGAAGCAATAAGTCCAACAGTGAACATGGTAAGGAATACTACGTATATTGGAACGAAAAATCCGGTATGGAATTCGAAAAGAAATCATTTTAAAGAAGGGAGACTGCAATGAACAAAATAGTAAAAAATATACTTTTAGCTTTACTTGCGGTAGTGCTTCTTTTGGGAGTATTTCCCATATCATCTTTGGCTGAAGAGGAATCTGAAGCTTCTTCGGAGGCAGTAGAAGAATCAACAGAAGGGGAAAAACCGCAAACGGGCGAGGATGTACTCTTTGAGCTTGACGAGCGTCGCAACATGGCGATAGCCGTTTCCTATGAAAACGACCCTCCCGAGATAAGCTTCATTGCCCCCAACGGTGACGTATACGGCGACGAGGCGATTGCAGACGGGAGAATGGAGTTTTATGACTCCGGTAGTGTACTTTACTTCCGAATTCCCGATGCGTCGAGAGGCGAATGGCGTATTGTTTACGACAAAAAGAATAACGACACGATAGACGTTGACTGCGCTCCCTACGTGGAGGCAATGAACATCGATAGCTTTACTTATGAGCAGGGTGAGCAAGAAGACGAGCTTGACACCAAGTTTACGGTAAGCTACGGTGAAAGTGACGACTACTTTAACTACATTATATGGGCAGTCGTTACCGAGGGCAACCACGTTGTCGGTCAGACCAAACTTCGCGAGGGCAGAGCAAGATTAGGCGAAGAAAACGAGTTCACCGTTGGTATCGGCTCACTTGCTACTTATTCCGACTACAAGCTCATGCTTGAAGTTTATATGGAATCGTACGGTGCTGAGGTGTTTGACACTTTCATTGCCGAAGAAAGCTTCTCCTATACAAATACGGATTCTCCCGAAGCTATTGAGGATTTTAAGGTCGAAATAGGCGTTACGGATAACTCTATCCGCCTCGATTGGAAAGATAATTCTGTATACTGCAATGCTTACATAGTAGTGATTCGTGCCGAGGGCAAGGATGAGCCCGTATATGCTGCCGAGCTTGGCTCGCGCGAAACCTCTACCGAGGTTCTTGTGGACTTGTCGGTTGCATCGGTCACCTGCGAGATTGCATACAAAAACAGCCGAGGAATAATATCGGAGTATGCCACAAAGAAGATTGACCTCGAACACGCAAAACTGCTTACGTTTGTGTGTGACGAGGTAACGGCGGCTACCGAGGGCAAGGTAGAATACGATTTTACTACCTACGGTAAACCGATACGCACCGTAATCAGCGTTAATGACAAGGTCGAAGAAGCTCTCCCCGACGGTAAGGGCTCTTTCTCGATAAAACTTGACGAATACGAAAACGACGTAAAGATTACTTGGTTTGAATCCGATACTGTTAGCTACACAGTAAGCAAAGAGGTATATTCAGACCGTAAGGCACCGCTTCTCAAGCTTTATGAGATGACGGGCAACGTAGTTACCGAGGATAGCACTTTTATCCTTACAGGCTCGACAACTCCCGGATGCGCCGTGACTGTTGGCGATACCGAGGTTGAGGTTGATGAAAACGGATTATTTACCGTAACGCTTGATATCGCAGACGGTATTAACGAGTTCACCGTCACCGCTACAAGCGCAACCGGAAACAGCACAAAACAGGTTATCTCTATTGAAAAACCTGCTCCTGTTGTCGATACTACAGACGTAGATGGCGGAATCGCACCCTTGCTTTCCTATCTTCCTTTGATACTCAGCTTCTTGCTTGCAGCGGGTATTTGTGTATTTGCGTTCCTTAATTCGAAGTATTACGGAAAGAAGAAAGAAGAAATCGGCAAGTCCCGTGCGGTGAACAAAGCTGTGCGCAACGTGTTTATTTTCATTGGCTCGATTGCGTTGGTATGCGCTGTATACTTTACGGTTATGACAATCAAGGGCTCCATGACGCTTAATTCTTCGGAGTTCTTAGATGTCGCATATAATTCGGTTACAAAGGCGTATGAGCTTATCGAAAGCAGAAACCTCTGGCGTTTGTTGATGATTATAGCGTACGGCGTATTTGGTGTATCGTTGATTACAGCGATTATCTGCGGTATTTTCGGTTCTGAAAAACACGCAGAGTCGGCAACACGCTCGAAAGAGGCTAAAGCAGCAAAATCCGCAGCCAAGGCAAAAGCGAAAGCAGAGAAGGCTGCTACAACAACCACAACCACCATACCGGTTACACCTACGACACCTACCGAAACATCCGATTCGTCGCTTGTTGACATGCTTTTTGGCACATCACAAGAAGAACAGGAAGCACCGAAACAGGAAGCACCGAAACAGGAAGAACACAAATTCTGTCCTCAATGCGGAGCAAAACTTCCCATGCAGGCACAATTCTGCGGTAAATGCGGATATAAGCTTTAATAATGTATTAACGGCACCTTAGTGTGCAAGAAAAAGACCGTCGAGGGAAATCCTTGACGGTCTTTTTGTATACATTATTGAATACGTTTTCGCGTTGTGATATAATAAAAATATACAGCTCTTGAGGAGGGGATAGCGACAAATGCCACTACAAATAATCAGACAAGACATAACAAAGATGCAGGTTGACGCTATTGTCAACACCACTAATGAAAACATGGTTGGTTATGACGGCGTTGACCTTGCGGTGCATCAACGTGCGGGGGCGGAATTGGATATTGAGTGCGCGAAACTTGCTCCGCTTGAGCTTGGAAAGGCAAAGATAACAAACGGTTATAATTTGTCCGCTAAATACATAATTCATACCCGTGGACCTATATGGCAAGGTGGATTTTTTGGGGAAAGTGTTATTCTGAAATCTTGCTACGTAGAGTCATTGAAATTGGCTGTGGATAACGGTTGCGCTTCTGTGGCGTTTCCCTTGATTTCTTCGGGTGCTTACGGATATCCGAAAGACCAAGTTTTGAAATTTGCGATACAGGTTATAAGCGAGTTTCTGTTCGACCACGAACTAACGGTGTATATCTGTGTCTTTGACCGTACTTCTTATGAATTCAGCAAGAAGTTATTTTTTGAAATCAGCGAGTTTATCGATGACAGCTATGTAAACGAGAAAAAAGGTATTCGTTCTCTTACTTTTAACAGAAAATCAAAGAGACGAGAGACGTTTGAAATCGAAGATTGCTCTGCTTGTATGCCGGCGCCAAGTGTGGCGAGTCTGCGTGCAGAAAAAACGCTCTCACTTCCTGACGAAACGCTTTATGAATATATGAAGTCGACGGACAAGTCGTTTGCGTATAAGCTGTTCGACTTGATTGACAAGCGCGGTATGACCGACGTTGAGTGTTACAAGAAAGCAAACGTCGATAAAAAGACATTTTCGAAAATCAAGTGCAATCCGCAAACCTACAAGCCCTCTAAACAGACCGCGGTTGCATTTGCAATAGCGCTGAAGCTCAATCTCGAAGAAACGCAGGATTTACTTGCCTCTGCAGGATTGACCTTGTCGCGCAGTTTCACGTTTGATAAGATTATCCTTTATTTCATTCAAAAAGGCATTTACGATATTTTTGAGATAAATGAGGCGTTGTTTGAATTTGACCAAGTTCTTTTGGGTTGTTAATTAAAAGTCGCTCACCAAGCGACCATTTGAATTGAATAAACCTATATAATGTGGTTACAAGGTTGAGAAAGCCTTGTGACCGCATTTTTTGTATTGCTAAATTTATTTAAAAGGAGTTTTAATTATGGAAAAACAAAACAATATCACAGAACTGGTATTTATTTTAGACAGAAGCGGTTCGATGGCAGGACTTGAATCCGACACGATTGGAGGCTTCAACGCGATGATTGAAAAACAACGCAAGGAGGAGGGAACTTGCTATGTTTCGACAGTTCTCTTTGATAACGTAAGCGAGGTGCTTCACGACAGAGCCCAGCTTTCTGAAATTAAACCCATGACAGACAAGGACTACACCGTTCGCGGCTGCACAGCACTTATCGATGCAATCGGCGGAGCAATCAATCACATCGGCAATATTCATAAGTATGCCCGACGTGAAGACGTGCCTGCACACACGATGTTTATCATCACGACAGACGGAATGGAGAACGCAAGCTGTAAATATACAAGCGAGCGTGTTAAGCAGATGATTGAACGTCAAAAAGAAAAGTACGGTTGGGAATTTCTGTTTATAGGCGCGAATATCGATGCGGTAGAAACTGCGGCACGGTATGGCATAGGCAGTGACCGCGCCGTGAACTATAATGCCGACGGTAAAGGCACAAAAATACTTTACGAATCGGTGGCAAAAGCGGTGTGCCGTGTGCGTAATTGCTCACCTTTGTCGGAGGATTGGAGTGCCGAAATAAACGCCGACTATCAAACAAGAGGAAAAAATCCACGTTGAGTTTGTGTGATTTTTAATATCGCGTAGTAGTTAAAAAACAGCACCAAAAGGTGCTGTTTTCGTTTTGAATAACAGTAGTATTTAGCTATATAGGACGTTCATCCAATTATTAAATTCCAATTCGCGTGTAGTCATTTCGGTATTGTAGGCAATAATGCTTTGACAACGTTCGATTGAATTAAGCGTATTTGAAATTTTTTTCATGTGTGAATTAACACTTCCGCATAGGGAGTTAATTCGTTGTGTTGCTTTTTGTAAACCGTTTGCAAGATAGTATTGATTATGGATAACTTCATCCAAACGATTTATAATTTCTTCGGTATTGGTGATGATTTTATCAAGCCGACGTTCGTTTTCGTAGATGTTGTATGCTCCTTGGTCTCCGGTTGCTTCGTTAAAATGCAAACATTTTGTTCTGCCGTTTGCAAAGTAACCGTAGAAAGAACTTATCGCGTAGATGTTACGATAATCGGGAGCAACAATATTATACGAATAAATTTTCGATAAATGCTTTTTAGAACGGTTTAAATAAGATTGAAGAGACTGAATTTCCGCACCCAGAGCTTTCTTTTTGTGGTTTTCCAAAGCAACACGTGCTTTGTCGTTTTTGATATTTTTGTCGTATTTGACCAAACTGGCTTCGTATTCTTGTTTATAGTGCTTTTTTTGACGGATAACTACGATAATTGTTCCTATAGTACCTATAATTACACCGCAACCAAGAAATGCGAAAGCTGCTAATACAACGGCAACCCATACCGCAGCTAAGAATCCAAAAAAACTACCATCGAGTTCACAAATAAATGCAGCGATAGCTTGGATAATTGCGCATATAACGCCTGCAGTAGGTGCAATGGAAAAGAAAGTTTCTGCTATATCCGTTTTCTTTTGCGTAGGCGCATAAATAGTTTTTTTGTTTCCTAAGGTTCTGTATTGGCGGTATAATTGATTAATAGTGTTATCTAATGTATAAATACTTAACTCGCACTCCATGCATGCTTCTAAGTATTTTTGGGTTTCTTGAGCGGTCATTCGTTAACAGCGTCTTGGACGGCACGAGAAATCATCAAGCCGATTTGGAAGGGAGCAACAAACACTCCGACAAACACAGAAAGAACACCCTTAACAAGATAGTAAATTGCCCATGCGCCTATAGGCATTATCAAAAAGAAGTTAGGGGTGATAAAGCTTAGAGCTTTCCATCCGAAATAGCCACAAAGAACGGCTATTATCAAGGCGAGATATTCGCTATCAAAGGCGGTACACAATAGTAATAAGCCGAATATCAATACTGCTGACACAAGAGTTACAACGACTTTTCCAAGAGTCGAGGCTAAAAATTTTTTGAAGTTTTCCATAAAGACTCCTTAAATATGTATTTGGTGATAACATTGTATCACTATAGCAATACAATGTCAAGTCTATAAATGTAATTATTTATCGTTTTAGCGCTTATAATATAGAAAAGGGGTGAAAATGATGGATGTTAGCAAAAGAATTATTGAATTGCGCGAAATGCGGAATATGAGCACAAATAAGCTTGCCAACGAAGCGGGGGTTTCTCAAAGCTATCTGCGCGAGATTGAATTAGGTAAAAAGAATCCTACTGTGGAAATGCTTTCGTATATTTGCGATGCTTTGAAAATTACGTTGAGAGATTTCTTTTCGGAAAACGACTATCCTATACAGCCTTTTCTTATAAGTGCAATTGAAAAATTGAGCGAAGCCGAACAGATGAAGTTAGCGGAGTTTATTACAGAATTGAAACGAAAATAAAACGTCTTTGCGTAACACTACGCAAAGACGTTTTTTAATAAACACGTGACATGTACCAAAAATAGAACATGGCGAGGGATATAATATTCTTGCATCGGAAAAACGGATGTGTTATAATAAAATTGCAACGCAAAAGGAGAAGCAAAATGAAAATAGAAGATTACAAGTCTGAAGTGTTTACGAAAGTTATCGGGATAGGGAACTTCGGTGAGAAGTTTGCTGTGAGTGCGCTTAACGATATGTCTAAATATTTAAGTCATTCCGATTTTGAAGATTTTTCTATTGAATATTGTTCTGTAAACGACGCGACGAAAGATGACGAGATTAATGAGCTTTTGAATTCGAAAGACCTGGCTTTTATAGTTTCGGATTCCTCGGACAACATCGAAACTGCGTTTAAGGTTGCCGATTTGTCTAAAAACAAGGGGATACTTACTGTGGCGATAGTTAGTGACGAATCTGCAAAAGGGCGTGAAAAGCTTTTGTCGGTTGCCGATTCTGTCATTTGTATTCCCCATGCCGAGTGCGAGGAAACTATTACGAATAAAATTGCAAACGCAATTTTGTGCATCACCAACCCGCTTTACGGAATAGGTATGATTGGAATAGATTGGTATGATGTTGAACGGATGATTTCGAACGGAGGCGAATCTTACGTTGCGTTGGGATGTGGCGCTACCGCTGACGAGGCTGCCGACGATATGCTAAAGTCACTGCCTGCAG
>JAZRUB010000070.1:0-9744 GCA_045652305.1 Eubacteriales bacterium | reverse complement strand
GGTGCGTTTTCCGTCAAAGACCATTTCTAAGTCTTTTGCGACTAATTTTGTATTCGCCATTATAAATTACCTCAAGACGCAATTAATACTTCCAGAGTGCCAAAAGTCTTTCTTTCTCTTCGATTGTATTGTTTTTCATGTCGCTGTAAACAATATTCTGAGGGAAGTTTTCGAGAACGTAATTCTTGTCCTTGAAGAGCTTTTCGGGACCGAACTTTTCGTTGTAGATGTATCCGTAGGTGTTTACCAAGTAATCAAATACTTCTTTAACGCTTTCTTTCGTTTCCTTGCCCTTAACTATCGACTGGCCGTAAACGGTAAAGGGTGAACCTTCTTCAAAATAAACAATTTTAAAGGAAGCGCCGTCGTTGATTTGGATAACGCTTTGTGCGGTCATACCTAAGCCGATAGCAACTTCATCCTGAAGAAGTGCGGTTACGGGACCCGAACCCGATTCGGTGTAAGCAAGTACGTTTTCGGTGAGTTTGTCGAAATATTCAAAAGCCTCTTTTTCGCCCCATGTGTTAGCTAGGCTCTTTAAGAACATGTAACCGGTACCCGACGATTTGGGGTTGGGCATTGAAATCAAGTCCTTATATTCGGGTTTGAGCAAGTCTTCGTAACAAGTGGGTTCAGGGAGATTGTTGTCGCTTAATACCTTGGTGTTAAGAATAATCGCGCCGCCGCTTCTGAGGTGGGGAATGTAGTTTTCGCTTTCAACAAGGTCGTCATAGTAGATTCCCTTGTCGTAATCGGAAAGGTCTGCGAGGATATCATTTTCGTCCAACTGTGCGAGGTATGCATATTCAAGGTCATAAATAATATCACATTCGGTGTCGGCCTTTTCGGCAAGAAGTTTTGCGGCATGGGTGCCGGTAGACATATATTCTATTACAATTTCATAATTGGGGAACTGTTCTTTCAAACGTGCGTCGAGGTCTTCGATAACGTAATCTTCGACACTGGTGTAGATAACGATTTTTTCTTTACTGCTGCAACCGCAAAGAAGTGTAGCAAAAAGAACGGTAACGAGTAAGAGTGATAACAATTTTTTCATGGTAATTCTCCTTATAAATTTATCTGTACGCAGGGTCTAATTTTTTAAGGTCTGCAAAACTGTCAATTTCGATAATATCGTCAAAGGTACAGTCACGTACTTCGACTTGGTATCTGTCGGCACAGAATTCAAGAGCAACTTGGTCCCAATAGCGTTCTTTTCCACCGGGCATCTCATAAACACGTTTAATGTCATCGCATAACTTCTTGCCGTGTTCGGAATTCCAATACGATATTCCGTAAAGGTGATGACAGTTGGTACCGCCGATTTTGAGTTTAGTAATTACGCGGTTCTTGGTTTCCAAACACCAGTCATCTGTCACTTCTACCGGTACACCGAGATAGTTTGAGGTGTACTGATATTTTGTGATAAGCGATTTGTTGTATAAAACCAAATCCGCTTCTAAAACGTATGCGTTTTCGAGCAAGTGTCTTGAACACAAAGCCGACGAAATATTGTTCGCTTCGGTATAAAGTGGGTTGTCAATAAATTTGATGTTGGGATACTTGTAAAGCAGTTGGTCGAACTGCTCTCCGAGATAACCGCGAACTATGTAGATTTCTTCAATCTCGGATTCGACAATAGCATCGAGCAAAGTTTCAATCATGCGAGTACCGTTTACACGCACAAGCGGTTTAGGAGTATTAAGGGTGATAGGCACAAGACGCGAACCAAACCCTGCCGCAATAAATATTGCGCGTTTTACTCTGTAAGGCTCAAGTGCGTTGTAGCCTGCCTCGGTAATAATACCGTCATTGATAAAACCGCTTTCAGTCAAGGAAGATAATACCTTGTTTACCGAACCTGCAGACATTTTCGTCGCTTCGGCAATGGCACGTTGTGTTTGTTTACCGTTCTTTTCCAAAAAAGTAAGAACGTCAAACTGTTTTCTTTGTAGCATAATTATATCTGACTTTCTTTATTTTGTTCATTGTCCAATATAATACAACAAAAAATGAACATTGTCAACCGCGAAGGAGATAAATTGTCACCTTGTTCAAAAATGTATAAAATAAGCACCTTGTTTAGTACATATTATGCATAAAAGCGGCGAATATGAAAAAATCGTGTTCAAAATCAAGTTTCATATAAACAAAACCCTTACAACACAAAACGATAAATTCGTGTGTTGTAAGGGCTCTTGTGTGTTCAATTATTCTTCAGCGTCATCCGTTTTTTCGATTTTTTCGGATTCTTCGGGTTGGGTGACGTTAAATCGGTTCAATCTTTCTATAATATAGTCAGCCGCAGCTTCACCGCTGTTGCCAAGGTTGTAGAAATAACTGTTCTTCAATTCGTCAATTTGTTGACAATAACTTTCTTTGTTGGCAAGAAGGTCGTCAATTACCGAAGAAATGTTCTTGGTTTCTTCCTTAGAAATCGATTTACCGATGATATCTCTTGCTGTAATGTCAAACGGTTTCAGCTTTATCTTTTCGTAATCCTTGTTTACCACTTTCATTTCGGTGTTGATAAACAAAGTAGGCTTGTTTGTAGTAAAACTGAATTCATAAGCAATCGCCGACCAGTCGGTAATAACAACGTCTGCCGTGTAAATAGTCACGTTAGACGAGAAGTCTGTTTCTATCATGAAATCATCGCCGAAACGGTCTTTGTACTTTTCGATTATCGCTTCAATTTGCAATGGGAAACGGCGTATATATTGCGGGTGAGGACGGATAATTACCTTATACTTGTCGTTGATAAGGGTTTCGAGCATATCGTCAAGACAACTGTCAAGAATGTTGTCATACTGCCAAGAGGGGGCAACAAGAATCGTAGGCTTTTCGTTTTCTTTCTTTTCGCTCGATTCGTAAGCCTCAATCATGTTGTCGATAAGTCCGTAACCAACTTTAACGATACGCTTCTTTTTTGTGTTGCGGAGTTGTTCCATCTGACGTATTTCAACCCCTTGATGTTTACTTACGGCAAATATGGTGTCAAAATAGTCAAATGCACCTGTACGGTAAGTAAGGTTAAGCGAGGTACACGCGTGGTCGGTGTAGACGTATTCGATATTGGGCTTCATCTTCGAACGCTTGATGTGATACTTTTCAAGGTCGGGTGTGGTCATAACAACCATTTTACATTCAAGCTTCATCATCAATGCGATTAATTGGTTACCGCTGATGTAATAAGGCTTAATCTGTTCAATATCACAGTCGAAAATACGGTCGTTCGGGTCACTCGTTATGTAGTAAATAGGTTCATCGGTTTTTTCGAGTAACGCCTTAATTATGTTTTCGAAATACTTGTAGAAACCGCTTTGTTCAGAGTAGAACATAAGGTTCATCTTCTGCAATGTGTCGCCTTTGCAAAGCTGTTTATAATGTTCTTTCGATAACTTCTTGTTGCGCTTTTCGATTTCCGCGTTTTCTTTCGCTTTCGCTTTCATCTTGTTTAGTGAATTATAGTCGATGTACTTTTTCGGACTGTAAATAAAGTTAACAAGATACATAACGGGGATAGAGAAAAGGTTACCGAAAATCCAGTAAATACCGATAGCGGTAGGAACAAGGAACGCGAAATAAGAGGAGAACGCAATCATAAAGATAGTCATGCCCCATTGAGAAGCGGCACTCTGTTCTACCTGCAATACGTTGATTTTATTTTGAATGTAACACATAATCAACGCACTCAAACCCGCAAAAATCGGAATCCAAACAAGCAAGTCAAACGCCCAAGATGGGATAGCGGTAAGGTCGAACCCTAAGAAGTTCATGTTGATAGAGTTCATGCTTTCAACATAATTTGCAAGCTCTCCGTTTTGAAGTGCGAGGAAAGCACTCTGATGTTGGCTGTCTGCGGCAAGACGCATAGCAACCAATTCAGGAGAAGAACCCAAATCGGCAGTTCCCATTATCTCCGACGCCTTGTTGATAAAAGTGTCGATGACATCTGCGGGGAAGTGCAAAATATGCTTCATCGGTTTGTATACAACGTCGAGAAGACCAAAGATAAGAGGAAGCTGTATCAAAAGCGGAATTACACCCATAAAAGGACTGTATTTTTCTCTTTTGTACAACTCGTTTTGAGCATCAAACAAAGCATCCTTGTCATCTACGTATCTGTATTTCAACGCATCTAACTCGGGCTTCATTTTTATCATCTTTATCGAGTTCTTTTGGACCAAAAGCGAGACAGGGAAGAGAATGACTTTTGTAAATAGAGTAAAAACTATGATTGCAAGGCCGTAGTCCTTAATAACATCATAGCAAAATTTCATAAGGTAACCAAGCGGCGTACCTAACAAGTTTCCGATAAAATCCATTATAAACCTTCACTTTTAATAAATAGAATGATTCGGTTTCGATATCTGCGGAAAGATTCTTAAAATTACTTTTCCGCGTATTTCTTCCTTTTTCAAAAAAGGAGTGTCCCAATGTCGCGAATCGTTAGAGTATTTGCGGTTATCGCCCAAAACAAAGTAACTGTCACTTTGAACTATCGTTTTTGGGAAATTGTCATTTTCATCGAAAACGGAAAATTCGTCATTTAAAGGCTCGTCGTTGATATAGACGATGCCGTTCTTTATTTCAACGGTTTCGTTAGGCAGCGCGATAATCCTTTTGATAATCTGCCCGTCTGTAAGAGAATCACGCTCGAAAATAACAATGTCACCGCGCTCTGGTGAAGATTCACGGTACGCAAGCTGCGAAACAACCAACAAGTCATTGTGCGAAAACGTACCATTCATCGAGTCACCGCGAACCATCGCGAGCCGAAAAACGAATAAACTCAGAATCAATGCAAGCGTTAATGCCGATATTACGATTATCAGAAAACGGTATTCGGGTTTAATTCGCTTCTTTTTGTTTTGAATCGTATTATTCTTCAGCACCGGAGTCGAGGTCGTCAAATTCGCCGTTGTCGTCGATTTCTTCTTCGTTTTCATCGTATTTCGGAATGACAAGTTCGCCATCTTTTTTACGGCTGAATGTTCTTTTAATCTTGCTGAAATAAAAACCTAACGAAGCACCGCCTACAATAACGATAGCAACTATAGCTTGTACAAGATAAGTCATTGCACCGGGGTCAATGTATGCGTTTGCGGTAAAGGAAAGACCAATCATTCCGAGAACAAAGAACAGAACAAACGTAAATAATGAATAAAGCTTTTTCATAATAAATACCCTCGCTGTTTAATTAATAGAATTTGTATGTTATATCTTCATATTTGACTTCGTGCCAGTTGTTAAGGTCGGAAGCATCACCGATAACGTGGTAGGTATAAAGACCTATTTCTCCGTTACTTCCCGATTTTGTTACCGACTTGTAGTATACACGGACAATTTCTTCGTCTTCGCCGATTTCGTCAATAGGTCTGCCGTAAAGGCTGTAATCGGCACCTGCCGCTTTTAGAATCGTAGCAGGGATGTTGTCTGTACAAACGGGAGCAGAAGACCATTCAAGGTCTGTGCCTGAGCTTCCCGAAGGCTTGTAGAACAAACCAATGCGAGTTTCCTTGAGAATCGGCTTGGTGTCGCCCTTGTGTGCGCCGTGGTCGGCAGTAATGATTATAGTAGCATCGTCGTAAATGCCAAGCTCTTTCATCTTGTCGAACGCATCGTAAAGGTACTTCATACAACCCATCAACTGCGCTGCCGCGCTTGTTTCGGTTTCGCTCAAGTTGCCGTTTTCATCGATGGTATACGGTGCATGAGGTCCGTTCAAGTGGAATAATTTAAAAGCGTTTTCTTTTCTGTCAGCGGTGCCGTTTACGAATTTCGGTCCGTGTTCGTTGTCGGCGAATGTGTATGTAACCGCTGCATCGGCTTCAAAAACGTCTTGGTTGTAGTAGTTAGTGTCTTGCCAGAAAAAGGGCTTCATGAATATAGGGGAATAGCGATATGCCGAAAGATGCATTAGCTTAGATAAGGCATTCATCGGGATGATGTCGCCTGCTCCCGAAGATGCGTTCATTACATATTTTTCCATGTAATTTGCATCCGAGAAAAGTGATTTCGCATCGGTATAAAACTCTATAGTGTAGTCCGCATTGTCAAGGTCACGGAGAATATCCTTTCCGCCCTCGAACCATGACTGCTCAAAAAACTTCTTGTAAGAAACGTGATAAGCAAGTTCTTCACAGCCTGTAAGAAGCTGGTTAAGTGCAGGCTTTGTTCTTGCGAACGACGATATGGCATTGTCGTATGCGGTGAAACCATCGAGCTTGTTAAAGAATTCAGGGTCTTCCTTAAGCACGTCTTCAATGTAATCGAAATCCATGCGGTCCAAAACGAAAACAAAGATATTATCGTTTTCAGAGTATTCGTACATGCCTTTTGTAGTAAGGGAATATCCGTCCATCGACTTGTTTTCGGCGGAATCATACATTCCGGTCAAAATGCCAATCGTAGGTGCAATTTGCATTGCAACGAGCAATAACGAAACAGCTATTACCATATTCTTCCAAAACTTGCGATGCAAGAACATAATAAGATAGAATATGAGCAATAAAGACAACCAAATGAAAATTCCTTTATACAACCCGTCTTTCATGTTTTGCCACGCTATAGCATCGCCTGTAAGAGTACCGAGCGAGCCGTTTAAAAACATCGACTGCAAGTAACTGCAAACGGTTATCGAGAAAATCGAACAAACGACGTAGTTGAAAATCTTTCCGCGTAAAAGCGAAATCAAAAGCGTTCCTAACGCGCAAACAATAAGAAACGCAAGACCTAAAATCCAAAATACGTCTTTGTAAGTGTAGTTAAGCGAGTTTCCGCTGAACGCAACGGTTTCTAACGGTCCAAAGAAAATAAACGTGAAACAAAATGCGAGCATTGTAGAGCCAGCAAACAAAAAACGTGTCTTGAACGAACGCTTGTCCGCCCACAATGTCGCTAATTTCTGTACCGCTAAATCTAACTCTTTTTTCGCATTAGCAGAAAACTTCTTGAGCTTCTTTTTAGTCTTATAATTCAAGGGGCTGCACCTCCTAAAAAATACAATCAATATATGATACTACTTTTTAAAGAAATATGCAATACTAAAAACAAAAAATAACTTGAATAAAAACAAAAAAGCTGTTGCAAAAAACTTGCAACAGCTTTTAATGTTAATTGTTAGTCTTTAAGAGTCAAACCAACGTATTTGGAGAAGTTCTTAGCAGTGTTAATACCGCTACCGAAGCATGCGTAAACTGCAGCTTCGTCTTCGCCTTCTTCAACGGTGACGTCAACTTCTTCGCAGCAAGCAACGAAAGCATAACCGATGGTTGCGCCTGCTTCAGGAGTGAATGCAGCAGCATCTACCAAGTTAGCCCACGGAATTTTCTGTTCGTAAATTTCGGCTTTGTTGCCGGAAACTGCAACAATATATTCGTAACCTTCGCTTACGGTAAGTTTACCGAAGTGGTCAGCAGAGATATTGGAGTTGTCAGGTTGAGCGGTGATGGTCCATTCGTTAGCAAGACCAGCATTGTTAGCTTCGCTCCAAGTCCAGTCTTCGCCGTTGGGAGCTTTATATCTCGATTCGGTGGGGTCACCGGGAACGATAGCAGTCATAACGTGACGGCGGTCGAAGATATAAGGACGGTTCTTAAGATAGTCGGTGTTATCATAAGTTCTGGGTCTGCCTGCACCGATTTCAACAGCGGTGTAAAGGAATTCAGAGTCCCAACTGATATGAAGCTTAACGTCATAAGCTTCAGCACCGTCGGTGGAGTCAACACTCCAGTAGGGCTTGGAAGCGTCAAACTTGATGGTGGTTGCGTATTCGTTTGCATTTACAACACCGTCAACTACGGGAGCGGTGTCTGCTTTGCCTACGAAGAGTGCGCCGTAATCAACAGCAGATTCGTCGGATTCTTCAGAAGATGTATCGGAAGATTCGTCGGAAACGTCAGCAGATTCATCAGCGGATTCATCAGCAGAAACGTCAGCGGATTCATCAGCAGAAACGTCAGAAGAAGCATCAGCGGATTCATCAGCAGAAACGTCAGAAGCGTCAGCAGAAGCATCAGAAGAAGCTACAGACGAAGCGTCGGAAGATTCATCAGGAGTGCTTGCGGTGGAAAAGGTGGACGATGTGTTGCTTGTGGTATCTTCGCTAGAACATGCTACGAAAGAAAACAACAAAAGCGCACACAAGATTAAAGATAAAACTTTCATTTAAGTTCCTCCATTAAATTTCAAATCTTTACGATTTGTTTTTATATAATTATTATTATCATGAAACCAAAAATATTTCAATTAGCAACATGCTCAATATTTGGATATAATTTCGTGCGTTTTTACCAATAATTAACATTCAAAATTTACTGTGTTTTAAATCATCGGTTGCAGGATTGTTAATTAATTTACCCGTTTCATCAAACCTCGAACCGTGACAAGGACAGTCCCAACTGTGCTCGAATTTGTTGTATTTCAAGGCACATCCAAGGTGCGGACATCGCGGAACTGTAGGAGTCAATAGCCCTATGACCGACTCTGCAACGTTTATCGGAAGTTGCCTACAAATCATCGAACGCGATGGCGAAAACAAATCTTCATAACGGTTCTTTTTACTTAAAACCATGTCGCAAAGTACATTTGCCGCAACCATAGAAGCGGTCATACCCCATTTGTTAAACCCTGTTGCCACGTATAAGTTTTCGGTTTGTTTGGAGTATCGCCCAATATAAGGTATACCGTCAAGGCTAATGCAGTCTTGTGTCGCCCAATGTGCAACCTCTTTTGCGTTTGGGAAATGCTTTTTTGCAAATTCTCTAAGCTCTTGCCAGTTACCACCGCTTTTTCCGGTTCTGTGACTGCCTCCGCCAAGAAAAAGCAGATTTCCGTAGTTTCTAAACGATAAACCCTCTTTTGATTGGTCAACGTACATCCCCTTTACGTCAAGCGCGTTTTCAAGCGCGATTACGTACGAACGATGCTGATATAACTTTATAAAATAACTTCCGTGCTTATTAATAATAGGGAAGTGAGTCGTTATAATAGTCTTTTGGGCGTCAATTCTTCCGTGATTCGTTATAACGTAACCATTCTTGAATTCCAATACCTTGGTATCTTCCAAAATATTAAGTCCGCTTGCGATAGAATATAGGAATTTCAACGGATGAAACTGTGCTTGATTTTTTACTTTTACCGCACCTGCAACAGCAAACGGTAATGACGTTTGCTTTGTAAATTCGGCTTTTACTCCCAACCGTTCGTATGCCTTGACTTCCGCTTTAATGGCAGATGGATTGGCGATAGAATATACGTATGCATCCTTTTCTTCAAAATCACAGTCGATGTGTTTTGAAAGTTCTCTGTATTTGTCAAGTGCTTTAGCGTTAGCTTCGAGATAAAGCTTTGCGCTTTTTAAACCGAGCGAATTAATTAACTTGTCGTAAATCAATCCATGCTGAAAAGTAATTTTCGCGGTGGTGTTTTTGGTTACACCGTTGCATATTCTGTCAGCCTCAACCAAAACATAATCTACACCTGCCGATTCAAGAAAATACGCACACAGCACACCGGATAATCCACCGCCAACGATTAGCACGTCGGTTTTAATATCTTTTACTTGTCTGTCAAAATTAAGTGTTGGTAGGTTCTCTCCCCAAATCGATTTCAAATCAATCACTCCTTTGGGTTATTATGTGTAATAAAATTTTAAATATTTCAAACACAATAAATTCGCTTTTTGTTGTTGGAGCATACATTACAATATTCTACTTGATTTCTGAAATATTTGACGCA
>JAZRUB010000069.1:0-3810 GCA_045652305.1 Eubacteriales bacterium | reverse complement strand
TGACGTTACAAAGCAGGAGGTCGAAAGTTTGAACGTACCGTACGAGGAATTAAAAAATTCCTACCGCATTACCGTGAAAGACACGTCGATGGCTACGAAACTTATCGTTGAGCATACTTCGGTTTTCCGCGATTACGAAATAATTAAGGGCGGTATGGACGACGTATTTCTTGCGGTTACCGGTAAGAAACTAAGCGGAGGTGACGAAAAATGAAAACCGTTATAAGTCTTACTAACCGAAACATCAAGTTGTTTTTTAAGGACAAGGGGTTGTTTTTTACCTCGCTTATAACTCCGCTTATACTTTTGGTTTTGTATTCCACCTTTTTGGGTAACGTCTACCGCGACAGCTTTATGCTCTCTATCCCCGAATTTTTTAATATTGACGAGAACATAATCAACGGTTGTGTCGGCGGACAGTTGACGTCATCGATACTCGCGGTAAGTTGCATTACCGTTGCATTTTGCTCGAATATGCTTATGGTGCAAGATAAGGTAAACGGAGCATATAACGATATTTCGGTCTCTCCCGTCAAGCATTCCTACGTTGCTTTTAGTTATTATATTGCGACGTTTACCGTCACGTTTATCATAAACGTAGTTGCACTCGGTGCATGTATGGTATACCTTGCGCTTACGGGCTGGTATCTGTCTGTTGCCGACGTACTGTTTTTGCTTCTTGATATTTTCCTTATGGTTATGTTCGGAACGGCGTTGTCCTCGGTTATCGGATTTTTCTTGTCATCGCAAGGTCAGATTTCCGCAGTGGGCAGTATCGTGAGTTCTTGCTACGGTTTTATTTGCGGTGCGTATATGCCGATTTCTCAGTTTTCTAAAGGATTGCAAAATCTTATTTCGCTTTTGCCCGGCACGTACGGTACTTCGCTTTTCCGCAATCACTCTATGAGAGGGGCGCTTGATGCTTTAGCTGAAAGCGGTCTGCCCGAAGAATCGATAACTGCCATAAAAGACGCGATAGATTGCAATATATACTTTTTCGACACGAAGGTGGAGCTTGGCTATATGTTCGCTATCGTGGGTGTTACCGTTGCAATTTTGATAATTTCTTACGTATTTGTAAACATTCTTCTCGGCGGAAAGGCGAAAAAAGCATAACGGTTGACAAAGTGACTTGCAACAGGTAAAATTACAATGTAAAATTCAGGAGGCATACTATGAGCATTGTATTTGAAGAAGTAAAGAAAAACCTCGGTTTCGGCTGTATGCGTTTGCCGATGAAAGATAACGAAATAGACCATGAGCATTTGTGTTTGATGGTTGACGAGTTCCTAAACGCAGGCTTTAACTATTTCGACACCGCGCACGGTTACATAAACATGAAAAGCGAACCCGCCATGCGCGAAGCACTTGTAAAACGTCACGACAGAAGCGAGTTCATACTCACCGATAAACTTTCGGGTCCTTATTTTTCGACCAATGAAGAAATCAGACCGCTTTTTGAAAAGCAACTTGAAGCGTGTGGGGTTGATTACTTCGATTTTTATCTCATGCACGCCCAAAACGCAAACAGCTTTAAGAAGTTTAAGGAATGCCGTGCATACGAAACGGCGTTTGAGCTTAAAGCCGAGGGCAAGATAAAGCACGTCGGACTTTCGTTCCACGACAAAGCTAACGTGCTCGACCAGATTCTTACCGAATATCCGCAGATTGAGGTTGTACAGATTCAGTTTAACTACGTCGATTACGAAGACGACAATATTCAAAGCCGTCTTTGCTATGAGGTCTGCCGTAAGCACAACAAACCCATGCTTATAATGGAACCCGTAAAAGGCGGAAGCCTTGCAGGTCTGCCCGAACAGGCAAAAGCAGAACTGTCTAAATTCGGCGGAAGCGACGCAAGCTTCGCATTGCGCTATGCGGCAGGGTTCGAGGGCGTGTTCATGGTGCTTTCGGGAATGAGTAATACCGAACAGCTCAGGGACAATATCTCGTTCATGTCCGACTTTAAACCGTTGTCCGACGAAGAACACGAGGCAATTAATAAGGTTGTCGCTATTTTAGACAGCCTTGACACCATTAAGTGTACCGCTTGCGGATATTGCGTTGACGGATGCCCCAACAATATCCCGATACCCTCTATTTTTAAGTGCGTAAACAATTCGCGCCGTTACACTACCTTTAACGGCAAAGAACACTACGGATTTATTACGGGCGGTAAGCGCGGAAAGGCAAGTGACTGTATCGAATGCGGACAATGTGAAGATATCTGTCCGCAGAAATTGCCTATTATTGAGCTATTGAAGAACGCTACAAAAGAGTTTGAAGCATAAAAATAACACCGTCGAGGAAAAACTCGACGGTGTTTTACTTTTAGTTGTTCTTTAATTTATCGAAAAGTGATTTTGCGTATGATTTTTTCTCTTCGGTGACGGATTCGTTTTTGGTGATTACTATATCGAAAACGTCGCCCTCTTTTGCATCACCGAGCAATGCAGAGGATATTTCTGCAAAACTGCCGTCTTCGAGTTCGCAAATTGCGAATTTCCCTTCAAATCGGTCAATGGTTATTCTCATAATCCTTTTCTCCTATTCCTTTGGTTTACAGCTTCCGCAAAGTGTATATCCGAGTTTTTGAAGTTCGGCAAGTGTACGTTTGGAGTATGCGCGGTTGACTTCTTTCATCTCGATAGCGGATTCGCAGTTTGCGGTGTGAAGTTTTTTACTGCTTATATTAAGCACCCATTTATAGCCTTGAGGAACAAATCCTTCGGTGACATTTAACGTTTTTCCGTCGGTAGAAACCGTTATTGTACCCGAAATATCGGTGCGGTATATTTTGTCTATCCCAGCATTTTGAAGTCTGTCCAATGCGTCTTTGTGAGGGTGGCCGTATTCGTTATCTTTACCGCATGAAATAACGGCAATTTCGGGTTTGGCGAGTGTTAAGAAGTTTTTGCCCGAGGAGGTATAACTGCCGTGGTGACCGACCTTTAATACGTCACAGGATATATCCGCCTTTATCGTTTCTTCCTCGGGGATTTCGGCATCACCTGTGAAAAGAAATGTCTTGTTGCCGTATTTGAGTTTCAACACAGCCGAACAGTTATTAAGGTCGTCAACAATTGTAACCGGTGCTACGAATTCAGCAACTGTGGAAGCATCTATGTTTATGGAAACTCCCGATTTTGCGACATTTATTGAAAGTTTACGTGCATCTAAGGTTTCGAGCAGATTTATAAACGTCTGAGTATCGCTGACCGCTTCGGGCATATAAATATTGCCGATTTCGAAGTTTTCGACAACTCTTTGCATTCCGCCAATGTGGTCTGAATGGGGGTGTGTTGCTACAAGATAATCTATCTTGCTGTAACCCAAACAATCAATTGCCGAGATGACCGCACCTGCATAGTCGCGTTCCCCTGCGTCGATAAGCATACACTTTCCGTTTGCCAGTTCAATGAAAATCGAATCGCCCTGACCTACGTCGATAAAGTGTACTCTAATCTCTCCGTCGGGCAGGAGTTCTACCTTATCCTGCTTAGACGTGGTATCGGTTGATGAAACGTCATTTGATGATTTGGAATCAACATTAGACGATGTGTCGGGCAACTCAATAGAGCAAGCCGAAAGACATAACATTAAAAATGCTAAGCTAATCAATAAAAAACGTTTTAAATACATAACAAAACACTTTCTGAATTTAAACCTGAATTTATATAGGCATTGTATCACAAACAAATCAAAAACGCAACATTAACTAATAATACCCGATTGATAAAATATAGCAAAAAAAATCACTTTAACTATTGACAACAAGACAATTCTGTGGTAGTATATATGGCGTTATGA
>JAZRUB010000068.1:0-8621 GCA_045652305.1 Eubacteriales bacterium | reverse complement strand
ACTTGCGACATTTTTTGTTTTTTGTTTAATTATTCAACGGTATAGGTGCCGAGAACGATACGTTTTACAAGCACATAGTCGGTTGCATCAACGTCACCGTCGGCATCGATGTCTGCAACTAACTTTTGTTCTTCGCTAAGTTCGTATGTCTTTAAAACAGCGCGCTTAACAAGAACATAGTCGGATGCATCGACGTCGCCGTCATCATCAACGTCTCCGAGAACACCATCAGGGTCGGGAACTTCAGGGTCACCGGGTTGTTCGGGAACGTAATCAGGGTCGGCTAAAACTTGGATTTCGTTCAAGAAGGTCCAAGTGCCCTGAGTTTCAATAAGGATTTTTACATAACGGGCAGATACATTGTCTACACTCGCGGTTGCCCATGCGGGTGCATCGGTTGTAGGAACGGGAATTTTTACAGTTTTTCCGTAGGTTTCGCCGTCTTCGGAGAATTGCGCGGTAATGCTCTTAGCCGCAACTATACCCGATGCATTGTGATTCCATACGTGAACTTTTACGTTTTTGATACCGTCGATAACTTCTTCAAGGTCAATTACAACTTCGCCTACGCCGTCGGGTGCGTTAATATTAGCGGAAACCGCACTCTCATTATAGTAGAAGCCGAACCAGTTAGAATCGTACGCGATAGCGGTACTTGCTTTGCCGTCGGTGAGGTCAGCAGAGTATTGTGAACCCGCAGGAGAAACGTCAGCACCGGTATAATCCTTTTTGAGTGCCACGTTAGTGAGTTCGGCAGGGTCTTTCTCAGCGCGTAAAACCTGAATTTCGTTAAGGAATATGTAGTTTTTGCTACCGAGTGTAAATTCAACCTTTACAAACGAAGCCTTGCCTTTGACAGTGCCCTGAATGGTATAAGTTGCTCTGTCTACTGTTTGCGTAGGAACGGTAAGGGAATGTGCTTCGCCCCAAGTTTCGCCGTCATTAGAAAGATACACTTTAACGGCATTGGGGACACCTACGCCTGCGCTGTCATATCGAGCGGCATTTATCTTAACCTTGTCGATATCAAACGAGCCGTCAAGGTCGATTACAACAGTACCTACTTTATTGGGTGCGTTTACATCGGTTGCATCACTGCCACTATAGAACGCAAACCAATTCGAGTCGAATGTTACGGTAGAAGCAGCAGCGCCGTCGGTAAGATTTGCAGTATAGTTACCTTGAGTTTTTGCTTCGTAGTCTTTTCCGTACGCAACGTTGGTATAATTGCCAGAGCTCTTCGAGGTGCGAGCAATCTGAATAACTCTGGAGCTGTTATTGAGTACATAGCCCGTAATAGTTTGACCGTTGTCGGTATAGCTTACCTTTAATCTGCCGTTAGATGCAACCGCAGTTACTTCAAACAAGGTAAATCTGGGCATATAAGCGGTTTCGGTAGTAGAAGTTTCGCTCGGGTATACAGACTTTTCTCTATCGGAAATATAAATACCGGTAGAGGGGTTTGCACCGCTGTAATCAATTCTTTCGAAGTCGCTGTTAGTTTTATAAGGAAGTACGCCGTAACCAACTATGTAGGAAGAACCAAGAGAATAACTCTTGAAGTAAACACCGTTACCTTGAGATTCAAGACCTGCTTGGTCGTTGGTGTTACCTTCTACGGTATAAACGTTAGTGCCGTCGGAATATACAACGATACCGATGTGAGATTCGCCGTATCCGTCGTACGAGAAGAACAGAAGGTCGCCGGATTGGGGAATATAGTTGCCACCCTGATATTTAGAGTTTCTGAAATAGCCTGTTTCTCTAAGCTGGTCAGCCCAAGAAGGACAGCCTACTTCACGCCAGATGTATTTGGAGTCGCCCATGTGGTTACGAGTCCAGTCGCTCATCGATTTTTGGTTGGTTGCGCCCGATTGGAGCAAACTCCACGCGCAGAAGGACGCGCACCAGTCATACGAATAGCCGGAACCAAAATCACCCATGTTGTAGTTATATTCGGTATAGTTAGTACCTGCGCTGGTTACAACACCCGACATATTGCTTTGGCTTGCGCCTTCTTTATAACCGAGCTGAGAGAGCGCAATCGCAAGAACGTCGGTTCTGCCGTCACCGGTAAGAGGAATTTTTAAGAAGTTTTGGTAGTATTTGCCCGATTTATACGAAGACGAAGCGGGATTTGCCGCCGTAATATATGTAGCGGTAGGATATTGAACCTCGAGCATACCGCCGTCGGACTCGCAATTATTGTAGCCGTACTGCTTCATAATTGCAGGATAGTCTTTATAGCAAACGTTCAAGTCAAGAGTAGAGCTTGCAACGCCATCATAGTCGCCGTAACAAGCGTGTTGCCACATACCGCAGTAGTCGCTGAAGTCATAAGCGTTTGCTGAGTGTTGGTCGTCTTCGTCATAAGATTTATAACGAGGATACCAAAGGTCATACTTAGATTTAAAGGGGCTCGAAAGCTTATCAATAACCTGAGAGCCACCGCCATAGACCCCGGGGAAATAGCCTGCAGCTTCCATAGTTTCACACCAGCCAAGACAGAGTGCTTCCATACCGGAAGAACCGAGCGCAAGCTGGTTTTCATCTTCTACATCGTAATAAATGGGGTATTCAAAGTACATATTATTACTTTCGATAACATTGATAACCCATTGTGCGTCCTGAACTGCACCTGCTTTTGTGGTAGAAAGGCCGTAGAAATATACGCCCAAGGGCATACCTGCGGCACGTGCACGTTTATAGTATTCAAGGAAAGTGCTATCCATAGTGTCCACACCTGTGGCACTTCCCTCATAACCTATACGAAGAATAGCGAATTGACATCCGTCAGCCTTCATCTTCGCAAAGTCAACGCGAGAGTAATCGTTTCCGCTTGCAGTATTTACGTTCCAATAAGAAAGGTCAACGCCGTATGAACGGAAACTCGTCTGTTGTATACCTGCACCGGCAACAGCGGATGCAGTGGTAACGCCCGATGCAACGACAAGTGAGAATATCATCACAAGCGACAAACAGAGCGTTATGATATGTTTAATAGACTTCATAAACAAGTCCTCCTGACAAAAATCTACCATTACGGCAGGACTTTAATGATACCATAAAGTCGCTCATTTTGTCAACGATATTAAAAACAAATCCATCGATAACAATTTATTCATCGAATTGCACAAAACAATTCACGACTTTTCGTGCAATAGGCAAAAGAAAAAAGCCCTCATACGAAGGCTTTTATACTTAAAAACTATTTTTAAAGTGTAGCTGCCATAACCGCTTTGATGGTGTGCATACGGTTTTCGGCTTCGTCAAAGACGATACTGCGTTCGCTTTCGATAACCTCGTGGGTTACTTCCATGCAATCAATACCGAATTTCTTATTAATTTCTCTACCAACAGTCGTGCCGAGGTCGTGGAATGCAGGGAGGCAATGCATGAATTTACATTGAGGTCCTGCGTTATCCATAATATCCATAGTTACGCGGTAGGGGGTAAGTTCACGGATTCTTTCTTCCCAAACTTCATCAGGCTCGCCCATAGAAACCCAAACGTCTGTATAAATAACGTCTGCGCCCTTGGTGGCAACGATGGGGTCTTCGATAAATTCAAGCACCGCACCTGTTTCGGAAGCGATTTTCTGACATTCGGCAATTAATTCATCGTTCGGGAAATACTTTTTCTGTGTACACGCAACAAAATGCATACCCATCTTCGCACAGCCTACCATAAGCGAATTGCCCATGTTGTAACGTGCGTCGCCCATGTATACGAGTTTTTTGCCCGAAAGTGTGCCGAAATGCTCGATAATTGTCATGAAGTCGGCAAGGATTTGCGTGGGATGGAACTCGTTAGTCAAGCCGTTCCAAACCGGAACACCTGCATATTTAGCAAGCTCTTCAACGATTTCCTGTCCGAATCCGCGGTATTCGATACCGTCAAACATTCTTCCAAGCACCCTTGCGGTGTCGGCAATACTTTCTTTTTTGCCGATTTGCGAACCCGACGGGTCGAGATAAACGGGATGCATACCGAGGTCTGCACCTGCAACTTCGAAAGCACAACGGGTACGGGTGCTCGTTTTTTCGAAAACAAGTGCGATATTCTTGCCCTCGCAAAGACGGTGAGGTATCCCTGCCTTTTTCTTTGCTTTAAGTTCGATGGCAAAATCTATAAGTCCCTTTATTTCATCGGGAGTAAAATCAAGAAGTTTAAGAAAACTTTTGCCTTTAAGCATAACGTTTCTCCTTTTTAAAGTACTTTCGCAAGGAAGCTCTTAAGACGTTCGCACTTGGGTGCGCCGAAGACTTCATCGGGAGAGCCTTGCTCGGCAATAACGCCGTCATCAAGGAAGAGTACGCGGTTGGAAACTTCACGCGCGAATCCCATTTCGTGTGTTACTACAACCATCGTCATGCCCTCGCTTGCGAGTTCGCGCATAACGTCAAGAACCTCGCCTACCATTTCGGGGTCAAGCGCACTCGTGGGTTCGTCAAAAAGCATCACGTCGGGTTCCATGCAAAGCGCACGTACAATAGCGACACGTTGCTTTTGTCCGCCCGAAAGCTGATTGGGGTACGAGTCTGCCCTATCGGCAAGACCAACACGTGATAGCAATTCTTTTGCTTTCTTTTCCGCCTGCTCTTTCGACAGCTTTTTAAGCATTATCGGAGCGCAGGTGAGGTTTTCAAGTATAGTCATGTGCGGAAACAGGTTAAACTGTTGGAATACCATTCCCATTTTTTGACGATGAAGGTTAAGATTAACCTTTTTATCGGTAAGGTCTTCGCCTTCGAAAATTATGCTGCCGCCGGTGGGGGTTTCAAGCATATTAAGGCAACGCAAAAAAGTCGATTTGCCCGAACCCGAAGGCCCGATAACGCACATGACGTCGCCCTTGTTGATGTCGACCGTAACGCCCTTTAAAACGTCAACGCCGTAAAAACTTTTGGCAAGATTTTTAATGCTTATCACTCTTAGCGAGCCTCCTCTCGAAAACTTTTATCAGTTGGGTGAGGCAAATTACCATAAACAGATATATCAACGCGACCGCCATTAGCGGATTTATCGCATCATAAGTATTGTTACGAATCAGGTTGCCTGCGCGAGTAAGGTCGACAACAGCAACATAACCCGCAACCGAGGTTTCTTTCAAAAGCGCGATAAATTCATTACCGATGGCAGGGAGTATGTTGCGAACGGCTTGAGGGAAAATGATTTTGCGCATGGTTTGGAGTTTTGAAAGTCCCAAACTTCTACCTGCTTCCATTTGACCTTTATCAACCGCGTTGATACCGCTTCGTATAAGTTCCGCCATGTATGCGCCCGAGTTGATACCGAAAGTAAGGATACCTACCGTAATACCGTCGGCAGAAGAAAGAATAACGAAGTAGAATATAAGTAAAAGAACAACTACCGGCAAACCTCTTATAACGGTAACATAAAGGTCGCAAAACTTAGCAATCGGTTTTAAACCTTTTACATCATCGGCGAAATATTTTACAACTGCAATAAGCGTACCTATAACAACACCGATGAGAAGAGCGCCAAGTGTAATGATTATCGTGGTTTTTACACCGTCGATAAGCATTGTATAATAACCAGTTTCTATAAATGTTTCATTAAGTTTATCCATCCATGCCGAAAAGGCGGAGGACATGCTGATGAGTTGAGCCACAAATGTTCTCCTGTTCCATTCACAAAGACAAAAGGGTGCAAAATCACACCCTTTTGCGATATTGAAATTCTAATTATTTGGTTTCGGGCTTGGTGTAGGGAGCGCCGTTTTCTTCAAAGATTTTTGCAACGGTGCCGTTGTCAACGAGGGTTTTGATAATCTTGTTAACTTCTTCAACGAGGTCTTCGCTACCGAAGCAGAATGCGAATGCATAGGGTTCGGTGGTCATTGCTTCGTCAAGGATAACGAGTTTCTTTTCGGGGTTGGTTGCGTTGTATTTTTCAACCATTTCTGCCGCTGTGAGGTCATCGATTACCCATGCATCGACTTTGTTATTAATAACTTCGTTTTGTGCATCGGAGTTAGCGCCAAACGCGCTTACTTCATAGCCGTTTTCCATGCAGTAACTTTCAGCGGTTGTACCGGTCTGAACAGATACCTTTTTGCCTTCGAGGTCTGCTTTGCTCTTTATGGAACTGCCCTCAACAACAACGATTGCTTGAGCAGCGAGGCAGTAGGGGTCAGTAAAGAGGGTGTTCTTTTCACGTTCGGGAGTCACAGAAATACCCGAAACACCAACGTCGTATTTACCTGCTTGGATACCGGGGAGGACAGCGTCGAATTCCATTTGTTCGATAACCAATTCAACGCCAAGTTCTTCACAGATGAGGTTGAGAAGGTCGATTTCGATACCCTTTACTTCGGTACCTTCGAGGTTTTCAAAGGGAGGAAAGTCGGGGCTGGTTGCGATAACGAGTTTACCTGCTTCTTTAACTTCTGCAAGAGTCTTGCCCTTTGCAGAACAGCCGGTGAAGCATACTGCTACGAAAATTACAGAGAGTAAAAGTGCTAATAGTTTTTTCATTGTTAAAAATACCTTTCAATTATTGTTTTATGTTTTGTTTTTTATCTATTTAAGTTCGGTTTCTACGAACATTATTTGTTTTTCTATCGAAGACAACGAGGTTCCGCCAACCGATATGCGTTTTGCCACGCAGGTTTCAAGCGAGATTTCCTCAAAAACGTCTTCCTCGAACAATTCGGAATAAGCTTTGTATTCGTCAAGTGTAAGATTCTCAAGAACACATCGTCGTTTTATGCACTCGGCAACGATAGTTCCCGATATTTTGTATGCCGAACGGAACGGCATTCCCTTTTTGACAAGATAGTCGGCAAGGTCGGTAGCGTTTATGAAACCTTCCTGCGCAGCACGTTTCATATTGTCGGGCAACACACGCATGGTTTCTATCATAGGAGCAGCTATGCCAAGACACATTTTAACCGTATCAACGGCATCGAAAACGCCCTCTTTATCTTCCTGCATATCTTTATTATAAGCAAGAGGAAGTCCTTTAAGAACCGTAAGCAATCCCACCAGGTCGCCGTATACACGTCCCGTTTTGCCTCTTATTAATTCCGCCATGTCGGGGTTTTTCTTTTGAGGCATTATCGATGAGCCGGTGGTATATGCATCGGAAAGTTCTACAAACTTGAATTCCCAGCTCGACCAGAGGATTATTTCCTCGGACAGTCTCGAAAGATGCATCATAAGTATCGAACAGCAACTCATGAATTCAACACAGAAATCTCTGTCGGAAACACCGTCGAGGCTGTTCATGCAGATACCCGAAAATCCAAGCTGTTCCGCTTCGAAATATCTGTCGGTATCATAGGTCGTTCCTGCAAGAGCGCAACATCCGATAGGCGACATATTCATGCGTTTTGCCATGTCTTTAAATCTATCGATATCGCGAAGCAACATCATGCAATACGCAAGTAAATGCTGTGCGAAAGTTATCGGTTGAGCACGTTGCAAGTGGGTGTAACCCGGCATTATCGTGGTCTTGTTCGCCTTTATCTGCACGAGCATTGCCGAAACAAGCTGTTTTATGAGGTCGATAATTGTTTCGGTCTCCTCGCGGAGATTCATTCTCAAGTCAAGCGCAACCTGGTCGTTACGGCTTCTTGCGGTATGAAGTTTTTTGCCGACGTCGCCAAGACGTTCGGTAAGCACCTGCTCTACAAACATGTGAATATCTTCACATTCCATGTTTATTAAGAGTTCGCCCGATTCGATATCGTTAAGTATCGAATCAAGTCCGTTTATTAACGTATCGGCTTCTTCTTTTGTTATTATTCCTTTTGCACCGAGCATTGCGGCATGAGCCATACTGCCCTTTATGTCCTGACGGTACATTCTCGAATCGAAACTGATTGAGGAATTAAAATCGTCAGCCAGTTTGTCGGTAGCGCCTGCGGTTCTACCTGCCCACATTTTAACCGCCATGTTATTTTCTCCGTTTATGGTCTAAGGTTTAAGATTAAAGTTTACCCTGCTCACGAAGTGCTTGAACCTGAGTGGGAAGACCCCAAAGATTGATAAAGCCTTCTGCTTGTTTTTGGTCGTAATCGCTTTCATCAAAGGTTACGAGATTTTCGGAATACAAGGAGTAGGGAGAGGTTGTACCGGCAGGGATAATGTTGCCCTTGTAAAGTTTGAGTTTTACAGTACCGGTGACGTATTTATTGCTTTCGTTAGCAAATGCGGTAAGTGCTTCCTGCAAGGGAGAGTACCATTTACCGTTATAAATAAGGTCTGCGTAATCAACAGCCAACTTTTGCTTAACGTGGAGAGTATCCTTATCAACGGTAAGCATTTCAAGCATTTCGTGTGCGAAATAAAGGATAGTTCCGCCGGGAGTTTCGTATACACCGCGCGATTTCATACCGACCAATCTGTTTTCAACGAGGTCAGCAAGACCTATGCCGTTTTCGCCACCCAATTTGTTGAGCTTGAGAACGATGTCAACTGCAGAGAGTTTTTCACCGTCGATAGCAACGGGAACGCCTTTTTCAAATTCCAGCGTTACACAGGTCGGTTTATCGGGTGCCATGATGGGGGAAATCCCCATCTCCAAGAAACCGGGTTTCTCATACTGCGGTTCGTTGCCGGTATCCTCAAGATCCATACCCTCGTGGGACAGAT
>JAZRUB010000067.1:0-3715 GCA_045652305.1 Eubacteriales bacterium | reverse complement strand
AGTGAATCATATCTGCTAATTCGATTCCGAGTTGGTCATGCAAATCGTTTTCATCAGACGCTTTGCGCCCAGCACGTTTGTTTAGTACTTCAGCGACTTCGCCGATTTCTTCTACTAACTTCATAAACATACTTTGCTCATTGGCATGACCTTTATAATGGTCGGATAAATATGCTTGTAAGGTATCAATGTCTAACTTCATTTTGTATTCTCCTTGGCGGTGTTAATGGAGGATATGAGCATGACACGGATAGATGTACAAGAAGAATCAAGTGATTTATATTCTTCCTCATTAATATAGTTGGTCTTATAAAGAAGTTCCAACCAATATCCCGTTTCGTTTGCTTCTTTAAGGGCGATTTGAAGCTTGGCGATAAAATCCGATTTCCCGTGTGCATATTGTGCTTCGCGTATGTTCGCACCAATTGATGTACCGCTTCTGCCTATTTGGTTGGAAATGATAGATTCGCGTTTTTCTTTTAAGGTTCTTACAAGGTTAATAATAGAAACTGCAAAATCCATAGATTGTGTTCTTAATTTACTTTCAGACATACAAACCGCCTATTGAGAGAAGTATGGGCTTCGCCCAAGTGAAGTTATACCTACGGTATAGTGAAGTATTGTGCCATCGCACAAAGTGAAGTTAAGTGTTCCATATATCGTGCCGAAGGCACACTTCACGCACGAAGTGCGCTTCACTTGCGAAGCATACTTCACGTTCCGCTTGCGGAACACTTAGTTCGAAAAAGACCACACTTGTCATAGACAAATGTGGTCTTTTTCGTGGTGGGGACTACAGGGCTCGAACCTGTGACCCTCTGCTTGTAAGGCAGATGCTCTCCCAGCTGAGCTAAACCCCCAAACTTTGTTGCACCATCGGCAACGAAAGTGATTTTAGCATATCTTTTATCGTTTGTCAATACTTTTTTGAAAAAAATTATGCAAATTTAAAATTATTTATTACAGCATCAAGTGCGCCTACTACTTTATCCGAATATTCCTCGGGTACGACGAGCGTTATGAGGTATACCGAACCATATCGGCAGCAGATTACCTGCTCGTTTACGTATGCGCGGTCGTTGATTTTGCCCGAATACTTTACCTTTAATGCAGGGGAGTCGTCAAGCATTTTGCCTTCTTCGTTATATTCCTCGGTGTCGAGATACTTATAGTCGGTATATATCGATTGTACCTCTTTTTCATGCTGTTCCCAATAGCTGTTAGCCGTTTGGTTGGCATCTGAAAGGTCGAACGAGAGTATCGAGATTGTTGCATACATTGCCGTCATTTCGCTTTCGATACAGTCGTACTGCAATTCGATAACGCCGTCGTTACGGCAGATTTCCCATTCTTCGGGGTAGCCAAAGCTGTACTGGACTGCTTCATTGCCTGCATCACGTCCTGCAAGTTCCAAACCCTCGCCAAGTGCGATTTCATCGCTGTCTCCGCAAGCAGTAAGGGTAAACAACATCGCAAACGCGAGGATGGTTAAAATAATTCGCTTCATTCGTTAACTCCAATCAACAGTTAAAGATTCGTCTTTGCTTTTGGTGCGGTAAAATACCTCTTTCACCTCGGGCAATTCGGATATAGTTAAAACGGCGTAGCCGTCAGTATCGGTTATTAGTGCTTTCTTTTCGCTTTCGGTGCCGAGAACGGTTATGTAAAGCTTGTCATCTTCTATTTCATAAGAAATACCGCTTATCCACTTTCCCGGTTTTTCGTAGCGGAATTTGCCTGTGAATGTGCCGTCTTCGATTACAAGCTCGGCTTCGGTAATATCTTCTTTTGCGAGTTTGGTTTCGCGGTTTTCGAAGATAGCAAACGTCGTATATGCCACGCCAAGTCCGATTAGCAATGCGAGCAGTATCAACAAGGCGCTTCTTAATATGGAAGATTCAAATATAAATGACTTCACATCAATCTCTCCTTTTGTTACACTTTTCTTATTATACCGCGAGTTTAACAAAAACGCAATACCCGAATGCGCAATTTTTCGTAACTATTTCTCTTTATTTCGTCTTTATTTTTGTCGAAATATGTGATATACTGTCAGGGTATTTTGAAAAAGAGGTTTTGTAATGACTGCTGAGAAAAAAGCGATTAATCCGCTTGAGACAGAAAAAATAACGACCTTGTTGCGTAAATTCGCACTGCCGAGTGTGGTTGCGATGCTTGTTAGTGCGCTTTACAACATAGTCGACCAGATATTTATAGGTAACTTTGTCAGTCCCGTCGGCAACGCCGCTACGGGGGTTGCGTTTCCGCTTACGACTATCTGCATTGCTATATCGGTTTTGGCAGGTGTCGGCGGTGCTTCGCGGTTCTCGATTGAGCTTGGCAAGGGCGACCGTGACGAAGCAGGGAAGTGCATAGGCAACGCACTCTTTCTTGCGACTATATTAGGTATTGTTTACTCGGTTTTAGCATTCGTTTTCTGTGAAGAATTGCTAAAGCTCTTTGGCGGAAGCGGTGAAACGCTTGACCTTGCCTATGAGTATTCAAGGGTTGTCATAATCGGTATGCCCTTTCTTATTCTGACAAACGTAACGAGTAACTTTATACGTGCTGACGGCTCGCCCGATTTTTCTATGATGTGCATGGTTGTCGGTGCGGTTATCAATATCGGGCTTGACGCGCTTTTCGTCTGCGACTGGGGCTTTAGTTGGGGCATGGAAGGTGCGGCAGGTGCGACGGTTATATCGCAAATCGTTTCGTTTATTATCGCTATATGGTATTACCGTAAATTCAAGACGATTGAGATAAATAATTCGTTTTTCAGGATTGACGTAAAACGAATGATTATGATTGCCTCGCTCGGCATGAGCAACTGTATAAATCAAGTGGCTATTTGCGTTGTGCAGATAGTTTTAAACGGTCAGTTGGACAAATACGCACAGTTGGAATTAGCCCAAGATGATACGTATATCCCGATTGCGGTGTTTGCGGTGGTAATGAAGGTCAATTCGATACTTATTTCGGTATTTATCGGTATGGCACAGGGTATGCAACCGATAGCGGGCTACAACTACGGCTCGCGCCGTTTGGACAGGTCGAAAACGGTTTGTATTCTTGCGTCAGCCATCTGCGCGGCGGTTGCGCTTGTCGGTACGCTTTGCTTCCAGCTTATACCCGAATACATAATCGCTATCTTCGGTTCGGGTAACGAGCTTTATATCGAGTTTGCTGTTAAAACCATGAGAATTTACCTTTCCATGATTACTTTCGGCGGTATACAGATGACGATAGCAAACTATTTCTCGGCTATCGGAAAGCCTACAAAGGGCGTTATACTTTCGCTGACAAGACAAATCTTGATTATCGTGCCGTTGCTGTTTATTTTGCCTCGCTATTTGGGATTACACGGTATTTTGTACGCCGCACCGATAACCGATTTTGCAACCTTCCTACTTGCGTTGGTGTTGATTCTACGCGAGTTTAGCGATAAGGAATATAAAAAGGTTTAAATATAAAAACGTCGTAGTTGGGCGATGCACCATAGTGAGAAAACGGTTTTGCGCTACCGCTTTGCCCTGAAACTTAGGCAAAAAGCCTTGAAATACGTACGTATTCCTTCGTTTTTTGCCGTCGTTTCATAACAAATCGCATACGCGCAAAACTGTAAAACACCTTAAAATCGAATAGTTTTGTTACAAGACAAAGAAAAAATCCGCGATAATACGAGCGTATATCGCGGATTTTTGATGCAGTATTG
>JAZRUB010000066.1:0-3400 GCA_045652305.1 Eubacteriales bacterium | reverse complement strand
ATTTAGAAGTGGTAGGTACGTCGGTGAAGTTTATTGTAACGTCCATATCGAATGCGTAGCAACGTACGGAGTGGTGACGGAAGATAACGCCGTTGGTGCTCTTGGAACCTGCAACAACACGGCAGTTACGGAATTCAACGTCGTAAGCAAGTTCGCCGCCGAAGTCGAACTGGTTATCCTTAGCTGTGCAGTTTCTTACAATGAAACGTGCGTTTTCACCGGGATAACGGTCGGGATAGGTAGGAGCTTGGAATCTTGCTTGGTGTTCGAAGAAGACACCGAATTTCTTGTTGCCTTCTGCATAGCAGTTTTCGATAAGAATGGTTTCGTCTTCAGCGTAACCGGTACCGATACCGAAACCGGAAGCACCCAAGCTGGTCAAGGTACCCAATTTGCCGTTGTTGTAAGCTTCACAGTTGGTGATGGTGCAGTTGATAGGACAGTCCATACCGAAGCCGGTACCATCGGTGTTTCTAACAACTACATTATCGTAATCGCAGTCTTTGAAAAGGTTAATCATGAAACCTTTACCTGCGGAGGTGTATCTTTGAGCATTGGAATGCTTACCGTCAACAACGAGGTCGCGGAAGTCGGAGTTTACAAGATATACGGGGTTGGTGAATCCGCTGTCGCTGTATTCGTTAAAGTAGAACATATCCAATCCGCGCTCGGTTACACCAACAGGCATTAAAATAGTATTGCGACCTGCGCCTACAACAGTTACGTTGTCCTTGGGCATACAAACGTATTCTTCAACTTCGCGGGCATTAGGTCCTTGAGAAGCGAAATAATAACTACCTGCAGGGATATAAAGAGTACCGCCGCCGTTTGCGTGAGCTTCATCCATGCGCTTTTGAAGTTCAACGGTGTTTGCTTCCATAACAGATTGAGTCATGTCATCTGCAACAAGGTTAACTACGATAGCGCCCTTGGGGATTCTATCAACGTCAACAGTGCCTTGAATTACAAAATTCTTCAAGCAATGTCTTTTTACGAGAACGTAGTCTTTTGTATCAACTACATCGTTTTTGTCAACGTCTGCACATTCTTCCTGTGCGAAATTGAGTTCATAAGTTTTCAAGCAAGAACGCTTAACAAGAACGTAGTCGGAAACGCTTATTTCATTGTCACCGTCTACGTCGCCGAGCGGATATGTAACGATTTCCGCGTTTACGGTGATAAACGAAAATAAGAACACAAGGGATAACAAGAGAGCTGTCAGAGCTTGCTTTTTCATAAATTCCTCCGTCAAATTTTTCTGAATAATAAAAATTCATTTATACTTTTAACAGTATAACAGAAATTTGCGAACATTTCAATAGGCGGTGATAAAAAAATCGGTGAAACTTTAATTGTTTCGACACATTTTATATACAAAATGATAATTATCCAAAGAACATTTGCACCCAACTATAATTATACTCGCCTACTGCAATCGATGTATAGTCAGGGTTCAAAATATTGGCTCTGTGTCCGGGAGAATCCATCCATGCTTCTACGACGCTTTCGGGAGTTAGATATCCATACGCAATATTTTCTCCCAAGGTGTAGAAAGAATTGATGTTATAATCATTTAAAACCGCGAAACAACGGCTTCCGTCGGGTCGCTCATGTGCGAATTTAATCTGCAAGTCCTGTGCACGTGCATCTAAGGCGATTTGTGCAGATTTGTTGTATGTCAATGCAGGAACTCCTGCCTTTTGACGTTCGATATTAACCAACCGGAAAATTTCTTGCTGAATCTCCAAATCGGTCATTACCAAGCAACCGAGGGATATGATTTCTTGAGTACCGCAAACGGAACACGTTTGCAAATGTTCGCCCGGCTCTGTATACGTAGGGATTTTATTAACTATCCAAGTGTCACACTTATGACCGACTGCATAGTTGTTTATGCTCTTGTAACTGTAACCGCAATCGGAGCAAGTATAAGTGACATATCCGTCTTCGGTACAAGTGGGCGGAGTTATCGTTTCGGTGTAATTGTGGTTGGCGTCGCATCCGGCAAATGTTCCTTCAATTACAAAAGTATTTAAACAGTGTCTTTTAAGGAGAACGTAGTCTTTAGTATCGATTATTTCGTTTTTGTCTATATCTGCACAGGTTTGTTGTGTTACACTAAGTTCATAAGTGTTTAAACAAGCTCGTTTGATAAGAATATAGTCGGAAACGTCTATCTCGTTGTCGTTATTCACGTCACCAATCCGATACGTAATGATTTTTGCATTTACGGTGATAAATGATAACACGCACACGATAGATAATAATAAAGCGATAATGGCTCGTTTTTTCATAACTGCCTCCATATTGTATATTTAAATACTTCTTTTAAACAGAATAACAGAAAACGAATCCCGTTTCAATAGATAATGCAGAAAAGTTAATAAATTAGCAGAAAAAACTTAATAATTATCAATTATCGACAGTGCAATAGAACACACGCGCTTTGCCGTCGCATATTTTCTTGCAGTCTTTAATCAAGACGTGCTTTTGGATTTTGTTAATAGCTTCTTCGTCGCTTTCAGGGAAATCCAGCAAATATAAAACGAAACCGTCACTTAGGTCTTTGGTTGCGATTGCATTATCTAATCCTGCAAATCTGCCTGTGTATTTGCTGATATAAACCTCCGAATAGATATTATATTCTGTCAGCCACGCCGTTGCATGCCAGTCGTAAGCGTCGTTTAATACAATCGCAGGCATATCGGAATATTCTTCGAGTGTTTTGATTCTGTCAGCTGTCCCAACGTATAAATAACTCGGCTCTTGCTTGAACAGACCGAAAATCGTGATTGTGCAAACAAATATTAAAGTAATAACCTTGCTTACTGATGCTTTTTTGAAAAGACAGATACACGTTTTGTATACGGCGTAAACGGCACACAATACAAAAAAGGGATATAGGCACATATAATATCTGCCCTGTTGAAATGGAGCTATTTTTGAAATTAACACCGTGTAGAATAACAGCACCCCACCGATGATACAAATGACAGATGTTTCGAGTGAAATGTGATTGTTTTCTGATTTTATCGGTTTGTTGATTTTGAAGTTTATTTTTTTGTCGGTCTTATTTATAGATATATGTACAAATTTCTTAAATAAAGCAACGGCAATCAATATAAGACAAATAAATACAAGTTCTTTTGCCCAACCGTTAAATATATCGTCGGAAATGATTTTGAGTATCTTTTTAAGGTTTCCAATAAGATTTTCTACGTCTTTGAGTTTTTCAAAAGCCTCTTTGCCTCTGTATCCGCCTCCGAAAATGTGCGTGTACATGGCAGGGTAATACAAAAATGCAGAACCCAAAGCAGAGAATTGAGTAATTAGATATACCGCAATTTGTTCCCATTTTCGCGCAAAAAGTAAATAAATCAAGAATGAACCGCACAAAAAC
>JAZRUB010000065.1:0-13399 GCA_045652305.1 Eubacteriales bacterium | reverse complement strand
CCGACTACGGTGTTGCGATTATGGTAGGTGGCAAATATACCACCGTCGCCACGGTTATGTACCAAGAAGTTATAGGACAGTCAAAATTCGGCAGAGGTGCTGTTTACGGTTCACTTTTGCTTCTCCCTGCAGTTGTTGCTTTTATCCTGGACTTCTTGAACACCGACAAAGGCAACTCGACCTATGTTACCAAGCCGTGCAAGCAGGCAGACGGAAAGATTATTAAATCGGTTTCATACATATATTGCGGTATTGTAGCCTTTTTAACCATGCTTCCGATTGCGTCGTTTGTTATTATTGCGTTCGCCAATAAATATCCCGACGATTTAAGTTTCACCTTTGCGAATATTGTAGAAACCTTTGAAACTAAAGCGGATTTATACCTATTAAATTCGATTATTATTGCTACTCTTTCAGCCGCGATAGGCGTTTGCGTGGCTTTTACGTCCGCATATCTTTCGGCAAGAATGAAGTCGCCCGCTTCGAGATTCCTACATCTTTCGTCGATGACGTCCGCGGCTATCCCTGGTGTTGTTTTGGGTCTGTCTTACGTACTCACCTTTAACAAAACCCCGATATACGGCACGGTGATTATACTTATACTTGTTAATATGATTCACTTTATTTCGTCGCCGTATTTGATGATGTACAACTCGTTATCGAAGATTAACGAAAACCTTGAAGGCACTGCCCAAACCTTGGGAATAGGTCGTTTGCACTTGATAAAAGATGTGCTTATTCCGCAATGCAAGGGCACGATTGTTGAAATGTTTTCGTACTTCTTTGTTAACTGTATGATGACAATTTCGGCGGTTTCCTTCCTGGCAAACACCTCCAACAAGCCTATCTCGCTTATGATTAGCCAATTCGAGGCACAATCGAAGATTGACAGTGCAGCGGTTGTGTCAATACTGATATTGCTCGTTAACATTGTTATTAAAGCAGTTGCACATTTAATAAAGACACGTGCAAAGCACTAAATGATACAAAAACTCCTCGGAATGTTCCGAGGAGTTTTCTCTATATTTTCTGCACTCAACATATACAGTTTAGCAAAAAAGATATGCTTTGTCAAGGTTTTCTTCTACGAAAATGTACTGTTTGCCCATTTTCTGTTATTCGACTAAATATTTTTAGTATATTTTGTACATTTTGTGTATTGAAAAAGGGTATTTTCTATGGTAATATAAAGGCGAAGAAAGGAAGTGAGTCCAATGTACAAGTAAAAACCAAAAACAGCAAGACAGCAAATAGTAAACGGCAGCAAAGCGTTTGAGATGCAAAAGCAATAGCAAGTAGCAAGAATCAATAGCAACAAGTTTTGGGAGAATCGAGCAGTAACAAGTTTGACAAGGATGCGAGAAAGAGCGATTACAATGTAATTCAAGATAATGTGTTATTAGTATAGAAGACAGATTCAAATGTCTACCAAACAAACGGTTCAATAAAAACGAACCGACGTTTACCAAAATTAATTGCAGGTTCATAAAAGCCAATGCAGGTTTCACATACGAAACGAAATAACAATACTTCGGCAATATCGGAATGAACAAAGCATTTAAGGAAGTAAACGTAAAACAAAGAAAGAGAGGTTAACCAATGATGTTGGATATCAAGTCAGAAAATAAATAACCCTTGGTTGTAACATAGATTATGCAACCAAGGGTTATTTTTTTATTCCTTAATAGAATCAAGAGCATTTAAAAAACGGTCGATTTCTCGGCGGTTATTTTTTTTGGAAAGAGATAGCCTTACCCCTCCGATTTCATAAGTGCCGAGTGTTATATGTGCATTCGGTGCACAATGGTAGCCTGCACGTAATGCAAAGCCTTTATCTGCAAGAATATCACATAATTGTTCGCAGTCAAAACCTTTTTTATTAAACAGCAAGACCGGAACGTAGTCATTATAATTATTCTTCATTGGCGCGCCATGCAATGTTATGTCAACCATATTTTTCATAGAATCAACGAGATACTTAAACAACTCGGTTTCTTTATCCGAAAATTCAACCTCGTCCAAAGCAGCAGACAAACCTGCAATACCGCAAACGTTTAAGGTTCCCGCCTCTAATCTTTCGGGATATAGCTCGGGCATTTCAAGTGATTTCGAATTTGTACCCGTACCGCCCTCGATAAGCGGTTCTATCGTTAAATCGCTATAAGGATTGATTATCATTGCGCCCAAGCCCATTGGGCCAAATAAGCCTTTGTGAGCGGGGATGCAGATTATGTCAACCCCCAATTCGACTATATCTATTCCTATATGCCCTGCTGTTTGCGAAGCATCAAGGATAAAAACCGTTTCGTCCGAAAGCAGTGAGCGAAATTTTTTTATCGGCAATATCCGTCCGCAAATATTAGAGGCGTGAGTTATTACAGCATTTGTGGCAGAGCGCGAAACTGCTGACAAATTATCGCAGGTTATATCGTCGCTATTTACGTCTACCGAAAACTGCTTTAAGACCGTTTCCCCATTGCGTCTTAAAGTATTTAAGGGGCGCATTACCGAATTATGCTCCATTGAGGAAACAACGGTAACTCCTCCTATGCGGTTAGTCCCTTTTATTGCAATATTTCACGCCTCGGTCGCAGACGAAGTGAAAATGACACATTCGGGACGTGTATTGAACATAAGAGCAAGTTTTTTTCGGCATTTATAAATAGTTTCTGCAGATTCTAATGCATATTTATGTCCGCTTCTGCCCGAATTACCGCAATTTTTCACCGCGTTTGTCATTGCCGTTATTACCGAATGAGGCTTTGGCATTGAGGTTGCGGCATTGTCAAAATATATCATTTCTCATCTGTACTCCCTATTATGGGGATTCCTGATTTTATCAGTATTTCTTGGGATTTAGCGAGCAACGCTTCATCAAAACTTATACCGTATCCGCAACCGCGAACACTTCTTACCGCCTTTGAGCGTGTGAGATTTGAATATATACCGTTATTTTTAAGCAATTCCTGTGCTTTGAGGGCATAGGTTATTGACGAGAGAACGATTACTTTTTTCATTTTTTTCACTCCCTGATATATAATATGAGGGGAAAAGAAAAAAGGTTTTTCTTTCGAAAAACCTTTTAAATAACAGACCTATTATATTTTAGCTCTTGAAGAATGCAACGGATGCGCGGAGCATTGCGTAAATATCATACTTGGAAGCGAGTTCGTTTATAGAGTGCATCGAAAGCAAGGGCACGCCACAGTCGATAACCTCGATACCGTAGTGTGCGATTTCGGTTGCAACAGTACCTGCACCGCCCTGGTCAACCTTACCGTATTCGCCTACCTGCCAAGCAACGCCCTCTTTATCGAACATTCTCGTAACCTTGGAAAGTGTTTCGGCAGATGCATCGGAGCAACCGCCCTTACCGCGAGAACCTGTATATTTACTGATTACGACACCTTTGTTGAGGTATGCAGAGTTATTTGCCTCGTATGCATCGGCATAGCAGGGGTCGAATGCACCGCCAACGTCGGCAGAAAGGCAGATACTTCCGCGTTTACATGCGTAGAAATCGCTATCGGTCGAATCGCAAAGTGCACGAATAAAGTCGGAATATGTTTCGCTACCGAGACCTGTAACACCGTAAGAGCCGATTTCTTCTTTATCTGCTAAGAAAACTATCGAAGTGTGTTCGGGCACGTCACCGTCGATAAGTGCACGCAATGCAGGATAACCGCAGATACGGTCATCGTGTCCGTACGCAGAGATAAGCGAACGGTCAAAGCCCACTTCACGCGACATGATTGCAGGAACTGCGGTCAATTCTGCGGTTATAAGGTCGCGTTCGGTGATACCGTACTTTTCGTTAAGGAGAGAAAGAACCTTTAATTTTACGCCGCCGTCATCGTCGATAGGAGTCGAGCCGTTGATAAGGTTCAATCCTTCACCGGGCATGAATTCGGATGCAACCTTGCTCATCTGGTCTTTACCGATATGGGGCATGAGGTCACTAATATAGAATACGGGGTCATTAACGTCTGCGCCAATATTGATATCAACTCTTGTACCGTCAGCACGGTAAACAACACCGTGAAGTTCGAGAGGAATTGCAGTCCACTGATATTTCTTAATACCGCCGTAGTAATGTGTTTTGAAATAGGAGATTCCGCTATTTTCATAAAGCGGTTGGGGCTTTAGGTCAAGACGAGGAGAGTCGATATGGGATGCGATGATACGGCAACCCTCGCTAAGCGATTTTTTACCGATAACCGCAAAGAAAATGCTTTTTTCGTGGTTTACATAACATATCTTATCCCCTGCTTTGAGCTTCTCGCCGAAAGTATAGGGCTTAAATCCCTTTGCCAACGCTTCACCCTCGGTATAATTAACCGCGGTACGTTCGGTTTTTGCGTTATCGATAAAATGACGGTAATCCTTTATAAAAGCTTCAACCTTTTGAAGTTCGGCTTCGCTTGTAGGGATTGAATAGGGTTTCTTCAATTCGAGTTTTTCGGCTTCTTTTCTTTCCATTTTTAGTTTTCTCCATTATAATAAATATTTTTATACTGTTTATAATTCTCGCTGACTCGGTTTACATAATTGTAGGTTTCGTCAAGCGGAATATTTTTAAGAGTTTTACCGTCGTCGGTATATCTTGAATCCTTTAGCCAATTAGTCACTCTGCCGTGACCTGCATTATATGCGGCAAGGGCGGTTTCCCAAGTGCCAAATCTATCCATTAAATGACGTAGGTAGTAAGTACCGTACTTTATATTTGTTTCGGGGTCTGCTATATCGCCACTCGGCGAGGATTCTCCAAGCAAACGGGACAGCCAATCAAGTGTATCGGGCATTAATTGCATTAAACCGATTGCACCTACATGGGATTTCGCATCCGCGTCAAAATTGCTTTCGGCAAGAATCACCGCATATATAAGGGCTTCGGGCACGTCGTACTCCGATGAGTATTTTTGAACGAGCTCTTCATACTCTCTGGGATATAAATACTCCCGAATTTTACCGACCGCGTAAAACGCAACAAGCATAAGTATTGCGATTATGATTATAAAAGTGATGAAAATCGAAATTGATTTTTTCAAATCCAATTCTCCTTGATATTATCAATGAGTTCTATTGATGATTTTTCGAACTCGTCAAGCGACGTTTCGTTGTAGATAACATAGTCGCTGTTTTCGACAATAAAATCGATTGTAGGCTGATTTGAGAGGCGAGAACGTGCTTCTTGCTCACTAATGCCGTCACGTGCGGTTATACGCGCGACACAGACGTCATCGGGGACAACTATTCCGACAATAAGTTCACAGATGGAGTCGATACCGCTTTCGAAAAGTGTGGGGGCGTCTATAACGACAATATCGTTTTCATTATATTGCGAAAGGATGTTTCCTATTTCTGCAACGATGTGTTTATGGGTTATTTCATTAAGAAGATTCAGTTTTTCTTTATCCGAAAAGACTATCGGCGCAAGATAACGTCTATTTAATGTGTTATCCTTTATTGCTTCCTTGCCGAAGTGCTTTTGAATCTCCAAAAGGCAGTCTGTCGGTTTGGAAACAAGTTCTCTATAAACGGCATCGCAATCGATAACCTTAAAGCCTTGTTTTACGCAAACTGAAGAAAACATACCTTTTCCGCTACCGCTTCTGCCGCAAAGACCGATTATTCGCATTTGCCCAAAACCTCCTCGATTTTGTCTTTTGGGAACGAGCCGAGGCGCAATATTTTCGGCTTTTCACCGACAAGCGAAACTATTGTCGATTCGACACCCACGCTACATTCACCGCCATCGATGATAACATCGGCGATATTCTTTACCTCATCAAGTTCATTAAAGTCGGTTGCGCTTTTACTGCCCGATATATTGGCGCTTGTAGCAGCTATCGGCATACCAAAAGCGTGAGAGATTTTAAGAAAAATATCGTTCGAGGGGAATCTTAAACCGACGGTGTCACCGTTTGAGAGTGCAATTGCAGGAACTTTCGGTTTCTTCTTCACAACCAAGGTCAAAGGACCGGGGGTAAATCTATTTATAAGTTCACGTGCTTTATCATCAAGCACGCCGATTTCTTCAGCCATTTCGATGCCTGAAATATGCATAAGAAGGGGTTTATCGAGGGAACGTTGTTTTTTCTCATAAAGTGCCTTGATTGCATCTTCGTCAAAGGCATTAACACCTATACCGTAAACTGTTTCGGTAGGAAAAACCGCAAGACCGCCGTTTTTTAGGGCTTTTACACATTCTTCAACGGCAACATTTATATTATTATCATCAATACGAAATATCTTTGCGTTCATAATTTTCACCCCTTTGGTGATTATAACACATTACTTACCTATTTTCCACAGTTTGGCGAAAAAAACTATTGAATATAAAGCTTTTCTTTGTTATAATAGGCTTACTTACAAACCATTGGAGATTAAAATGCCGATTAAGATACCTATGTCACTACCTGCCGCAGAGGCATTGATAAAAGAAAATATATTCGTCATGGACGAAGCACGGGCTATAAAGCAGGACATCCGTCCTCTTAAAATTGCGATTATGAATCTTATGCCCACAAAGATTGTTACCGAAACGCAATTTTTAAGACTGCTTTCAAACACTCCGCTTCAGATTGACATTACGTTATTAAATACCGCTTCACACCGTTCGAAGAACACGTCGGAAGAACATTTGGAGACATTTTATAAGACTTTTGATGAAGTTAAGAACGAAAAGTTTGACGGACTTATAATCACGGGTGCGCCTGTTGAGTTACTTGATTTTAACGACGTTGATTATTGGGACGAGCTTTGCGAGGTCGTCGCTTGGGCTAAAAAGAACGTATATTCGACGATGTACGTTTGTTGGGGCGCTTACGCAGGGCTTTATATCAATCACGGTATAGACAAAATTGCGCTTGACAAGAAGGTTTCGGGTGTTTTCAGGCACAAGAATTTAGTTCCCGAATACCCTCTCGTGCGTGGATTTAATAAGGAATTTTCTGCACCTCATTCGAGATATTCGGGTGTTAAGCGTGAAGATATTGAAAAAGTCGACGACCTTCTTATACTTGCCGAATCGGATGAAGCAGGTGTTTATATGGTTGCCAACAAGAACGGACGTGAATTCTTTGTTACCGGACATTGCGAATACGATTTTGACACGCTCAGAAACGAGTATGAACGTGACGTATTAAAGGGCATCAACCCCGAAATTCCAAAGCACTACTTCCCTGACGACGACCCGACGAAAGAACCGATGATGACCTGGAAAGCACACGCGCATTTGCTTTATGCAAACTGGCTTAACTATTTCGTTTACCAGAACACGCCTTACGATTTGAATGAAATGTTGAATTAATAAAAAAACGGACAGCTCAAAAAAGTTGTCCGTTCTCTTTTTATATAACTTTCTAGTTTTCCCTAATTATTTTTTCTTTCCAATTACTTTATCAATGATAGTTTTGACATCATTTTGAGAAAACCCGACAGAACTGTCAATGATAATATCAGCTTTTGTTTTGGTGGGTTCGACGAATTCAGTATGACGATAACGAACAAGGTTATGATAGACATCGGTAATATCTTCAAGATTTAATCCCCAAGAAATATTACGTTTGATTCTGCGTATTATACGTATATCAGCGGGGCAATCAATGAAGATAGTCAGGCTACACATCTTGTATATTTCATCATCGTAAAGTGTAAGCAATCCTTCAATTATCACTATATCGAAAACGCTAGTAGCTTCTTGTATGTCCTTTTTTAATTTTTGCAAATTAAAGGATTGTGGACAGTTATAATCGCGATATTGTTTATTGTTTTTGCCAAACGCAAGAGGAAGTTCATTTTCAGGTTTGTAATATGAGTCCATCGCAAAAACTCTTACATTACCATATCTAGATAAATCTGTATACAAATAATTGGCGAACGTAGACTTGCCTGATGCGCTTCCACCTGCAATGCCAATAATCTTTTTGTTCATTGTTGCTCTCCTATTCTAAACTCTGGAAATATCCAAGAAACAAAAACAGTGTAATTCGATTCCTCGACTTACACTGTGTATGTACTGCTATTCAAGAAATCCACAAAAAGATTATAATGAATTTTATCTTGCGTGGTCGGTGCCCAGCAGTGCCGCGCCGATTATGCCGCCGTTGCCGTTTAAAGAGGTTGTGGCGACCTTGCAATGTTTATAGACTTTATCCTCGAACAGTTTTATTAAAGATTCGCCTTGATTTGCGATACCGCCTGTGAGAGCGATAACGGCAGGTTGGAAAATATGTATCAAGCTATTTAAACCGTCCGCCAAAATTTGTCCGTACTCGTCAAGAATTGCTTTCGCGACAGGACAGCCCATTTCGTTTGCATCGAAGACGGTCTTGCCGTTGATGCCGTCTTTTGCAACGGTTGCCAAGATGCTATTCGGGTTTTCTTGCACCGCTTTTTCGGTTACTTCGATAAGTGCGGTAGCGGAGGCATAACGCTCGAAACATCCGCGAAGACCGCATTCGCACTCGATACCGTTACGGTCGATAATGAAATGCCCGAGTTCGCCTGCGCGTTTTAGATGTCCACGTACAAGCTTGCCATCTACTATCATTGCACCGCCAATGCCTGTGCCTATGGTGATAATAAGCGCATCGTTAGCGCCTTTGCAGACGCCTGCCGCTCTTTCGCCGATGAGCGCACAAGTGCCGTCGTTTTCGATGAGAGTGGGAAGATTTAGTGCCTCGCCAACCTTGATTGCAACGGGTTCATTAACAAACGGAAGATTACCTGCGGAAACAACCATTCCCCTTTTAGGGTCAACTCCTCCTGCAGAACCGATACCGATTGCCTCGACATCGTATTTTGCGCAAAGTATACGGCAATTTTCAATAATGCCGTTGATAATACCCTCGGAGGTTGCTTCTTCGCCTGTTGGGAATCTCAATTTTTCTATTACGTTATATTCGTTATCGACGACACCTAATTTTACACTTGTGCCGCCGATGTCAACACCTATTCTATAAGCCATTATTTACACCTATTGCCTTTTACGAATACAGCCTTGATATTTAATTCGCTGTCGCAAACTATAATATCAGCTTGTTTGCCTATTTCTATTGAACCTGTTTTATGTGATATTCCCAATGCTTTTGCAGGGTTTAGAGATGCCATTACCGAAACTTCGCCCAAGGGGACACCGAGTTTGAGCAGATTCTTAGCCCCTGCGTGCATACTCACGCAGCTGCCTGCGATTCTGCCTTGGTCGTTACGGCAGATGCCATCTTTTACGGTACGTTTACGTCCGCCGACGATAAACTCGCCGTCACCGAGTCCAGACATGAATCCTGTATCGCTGACAAGGGTTATGCCGTCGCAACCCTTTAATTTATACGCCATTTTTATAATCGGTGCATCGAGGTGAACCAAATCGCAAATCATTTCGCAATTTACGCGCTCATCGGTAAGAACCGCGCCTAAAACACCGCTTTCGCGATGCGAAAGAGGACGCATTGCATTAAAAAGGTGAGTAGCGCGTGTGGCGCCTGAATCGATAGCAGAAACGGTTTCTTCATACGTAGCATCGGTATGACCGACAGACACGTTTACACCGCAGGAAACCGCTGTTTTGATTGCATCAAGCGCGTTTTCGCGTTCGGGTGCTATTGTGATTATCTTTAACATACCCGCACCCGTTTCGGCAAATTCTTTTACCGTTTGGGCATTACATTCGATATTCGGGGGTGTCATTACTCCCGTTTTCACGAGCGAAACAAACGGACCCTCGAGATTGATACCCTCGACAGATGCGCCATTAACTTCTTTCTTCGATTCGCGAACGATTGATTTTTCGGCTTTAATTACATCTTCTGGAAGCATAGCGCGGACAGTAGCGGCAAAAGCCGTTACGCCCTCGTTTGCGAGCCATTCACGCGCTTTTGTGAAATCCTCGTCAGGTGACGCGAACTCTACACCTACGCAACCGTGAATATGGGTATCTATGAAGCCTGAAATGACAAATAAGCCTTCCGCATCGAATGTATCTTCCTCTTTTTCAAGAGGTTCTATCGCGGTTATTATGCCGTTTGCAAATTCAATATCGGTCTTTTCAAAGCAACGGTTTTTGCCGTTTAGAACGTTACCGTTGATTATACGCATTGTTAATTACTTCCCTTCGATATCGCGTATCATGCGTTGAAGATTCTCGGTGCCGATTGTTACTGCATCAAGCGGAGTTTCAAGACCTTCAAATACGAGAGAAACGAATCCGTCATATCCAGACGCACGTATTGCGTTGAGGATTTGATAGGAAGGAACGTTACCGTGTCCAAAAATAGTTGCACGTCTGTAATTACCGCCACGAGTAAGGATAAATCCCTTACCGGGGTTATAAGCCATTCCCGAACGGATAATGCAGTCCTTTGCGTGAACGTGAACAATCAAGTCAATCAAACGAGAAGCGGAAGTATAGCAATCTTCGTCAACACTACCGAAGTTACCGACGTCGCAAAGGAAGCCGTAGTTTTTATTATTTACTGCAGTGAAAAGGTCTACCATACGGTTACTGTCCTGCATAAGTCTTCCATGGTTTTCAGAGCAGGTCATTACGCCCTTGCTCTTTGCGTAATCAGCAACCTTGGAGATAGCAGGTGCAACATATTCAATAACGTTATGATAGGTTTTTACGCCATTGAAGTCTTCAAAAGTCGAATAGCTATATGCAATATCGTGACGAAGCAAGGGAATACCGCATGCAGACGCGATATCGATATGTTTGCATACGCGTTCTATTTCCTTTTCAACGTCCTTTACAAAGAAGTTTGCGCCTGTGGTATAGATAGGAGTTTCAAGTCCTACCTTTTTGGCGTGTTCGGTCAATGCGAGTGCATAATCAAGAGGAGTATATCCCTCGGGAGTCGTGTTATCATCAAGCACAAATTCGATACCCTCACAACCGAGTTCCTTTGTTTTATCAATCGCATCGAAGCGAGTAAAGTTACCGTCTGCATAAAGGCGGTGATAGCTGTATGTACTTACGCAACTTTTCATTATTATTCTCCTATAACAATTTCCTTGCCCTGTTTAGCAGAGTCGTAAATCGCTTGTAACATTCTTTGCATTTCAACTGCTTGTTCGATAGGATATTTAGTTTCGTGATTACCATTAAGAACACAGTCGGCGAAATGTTCTATTTCAAACTGGAATCTATCGTTTTTGTTTAATACCGTTACGTTATCGGTAGAAAGGTGTTCGTTTCTTTCGCCGTAAATAGTCAAAGGCTCAACGGTTGCGCCTGCTTTTGAGCCACATATCATGGTTTGGAAGCCATCGGGAGCGTTAATCGCCCAGCTTGCCTCGAACAACAATGTCGCGCCGTTTTCGAAGTGGATTACGCCTGCGCCAGAATCTTCACAGTCGAATTGATTATCGGGGCAAGAAGTGCCTTGCCATCTGTCAACGCCTTTGGTTTGATAGTTGCCGATTTTATTGAACACGTTTGCAGAAACGCGGACAGGTTTCGGGTTACCCATAAGATACCAAGCGGCATCAATACGGTGTACGCCTATATCTATAACAGGACCGCCACCCGAGGTCTTTTTATCGGTAAACCAACCGGTCGGTGTACCGCGACGACGTGTAATGTTGGTTTTCGCATAATAAACGTCACCAAGTTCACCTTTTTCATACATATCGCGAAGATACATATTAGCATAACCAAAGCGCGAAGGAACGGCGAGGAAGAAAATGATACCCGTTTCTTTTACGACCTTTTCCATCTCCAAAGCGTCGTCAAGACTCATTGCGAGAGGTTTTTCACACATGACGTGCTTACCGGCTTTTGCCGCTGCTATAAGGCAAGGTTTGTGTGCACTATTCCATGTACAGATATCAACAGCGTCGATATCCGCCTTTTCGAGCATTTCTTCGATAGATGAGTAAACTTCGGGAATTTCGAACTGTTCAGCAGCTTTCTTTGCGCGTTCAAAGTCGATATCGCAAATAGCCGCAGGAATACAGTTAGAACATTTTTTATAAGCAGGAAGGTGTGCATTGACCGCAATATTTCCTGCTCCCACTACGCCGATTCTTAACTTTTCCATTATTGTTATCTCCTGATTGAAATCAAATTATTTCCTAATACTCATATAGCACAAATATCACTAAAAGTCAATCAAAAAACAGAAATCGGAACAACAAAAATGTTGTTCCGACTTTATGTTTTGTTTAATTAGATATCTGCTTTCCACAAACCGTGAAGATTGCAGTACGCGTATGCAGCGAGAGGCTTTTCGTCACCGATTGCAAAGGTTACAACGGGAGCTTTGCCTACTTCGAGGCATTTACGCTGACCGCCTTTATCGGTTTGGAGATAAACCCAAAGAATGCTATGTTCTTCTGCCATGGGATGTTCAACCGAACCGATAGTTACGGTTACGGTGTTACCGTTAACCTCTACTACGGGGATATGTTTTTCGCGACTTGCTTCTACGACACCTGCTTCGAGTTTAGCCATTTTCTGTCCGCAACACATCATAGGTACGCCTGATTCGTTTATCATTCCTACGAGATTGCCGCACTTTTCGCAAATGTAAAATTTAGTTCCACACATAATTAATACCTCCAACTTATTGTTTGATTAATTTATATCATATTTTTTATGTCATTTCTGTGACTCGGTCACCAAATATTCTTCAGCATGGTGAACCGCAACTGCACCGTCGGACACAGCGGTGACTATCTGTCTTAATGCCTTTGTACGAGCATCGCCTACCGCATACACACCGTCAATATTGGTTTTGGTCGACTCGTCGGCTATTATATAACCGTTTTCGTCAAGCGAAACTTTACCTTTTAAAAATTCGGTTGCAGGTTTTCGTCCTATGCTTACGAATATTCCGTCGCAGGAAAGTTCGCTGACTTCGTCCGTTTTTAGATTTTTTATCTTCGCACCCGTCACGCGAGTGTCGACAATAAAGTCTTCGATTACGCTATGCCACACAAATTCTACGTTTGTAGCAGTCATTAGCGGTTCATGGTAGATTTTTGTTGCTCTCAATGTATCGCGTCTATGAACAACATACACCTTTTTAGCCAACCGCGAAAGATAGAGCGCGTCTGCCGCTGCAGAATTACCGCCACCGACAACAACGACGGTTTTGTCCTTATAAAAACGTCCGTCACAGTGTGCGCAGTAGTGCACACCTCTGCCGATAAGCGTTTCCTCGCCCTCTATTCCAAGTTCGCGTGGATTTGCACCGACAGACAAAATTACGGTTTTTGAGCAATATTCCTTATTTGAGGTGAAAACCTTTTTTATTTCGCCCGAAAAATCAACCGAAGTTACTTCGCCGTATTCAGTCTTCGCACCGAAACGAGCAGCACCGTTTTGCATCTTCATACCGAGTGTAAATCCGTCTATTCCCTCGTCAAATCCGGGATAGTTATCTATATCACCGGT
>JAZRUB010000064.1:0-3363 GCA_045652305.1 Eubacteriales bacterium | reverse complement strand
ACAGAAGAAGTATTTTGAAATCGGTTCTTGCTCCAACTTGGGTGATGCGCAGGCACGCAGACTTAAGATTCGTGTTGACGGAAGCGATGGCAAGTATCTTGCACATACTCTTAACAATACGGTTGTAGCACCGCCCAGAATGCTTATCGCATTGATTGAAAATAACCTTAATGAAGACGGAAGTGTGAATATTCCCGAAGCGTTAAGACCTTATATGCTTGGCAAGTCGATTATAAAATAGGTGAGATATGGAAGTTTCTACTCTCATTTGGATGTTTATGATTGGCGCTTCGATAGCGATGGTCATCATGTATTACAACGCACGTTTTCTTGGCAGATTGGTACGTAAATTGATTCAAATTGACGCCTCATCCCCTGAAAGCGCAATGTCTTTAGACGAGCTTGGAATTAAAATGACACCTGCTTTAAAGTATTCGCTCAGACCGGGCACAAGTTTTTCCGAAACGGTTTTAAAGACAGAGGATAATCGCTATTATATCGCTCCCGACAAATTTGAAATGGCTAAAGCAAAGTACAGAGGCAAAGATACAACAATCGTTTTTATACTTTTATGCATCCTTGCACTTGCTATTGTGGCTTTTGCCTTTTCAAAAATACTTCCCGACCTTTTAAACAAAGCAGGGAGCGACGTTTCACAGCTTTTTGACGGAGGAAAAGATATATGAATAGCAGACGTAAAGTCAACCCTATCATTATAATTCTCATAGCCGCTATTATATTAGTTGTTATCACCGTCGCTGTTGTGCTTATAATGGGTGGCAGATTCTCCACCCTTAATAATGGTGCAAAGTTCTTAGGCAAGTCCGAAAACGGTCAACCCGTTTCGGGTACTATCAAATATCAAAACGGCACCGAGGCTTTGCTTGACTTTTATAACAGAACTATAACTTACTCGAACGGCGATATTTATACCGGCGAAATTGTTAATGGATGCAGACACGGACACGGTGTAATGTCTTTCTCGACAACAGGCGACGTTTACGAGGGATATTTCCAAAATGACGAGATTACAGGTAACGGCATTTTTAGATATTCCAACGGGGATATTTATGAAGGCGGATTCATAAACTCGCTTAAGCACGGGCAAGGCACGTTCACCTACGCAAACGGCAACAGTTACGTCGGAAACTATGAGAATGACGTACGTACCGGCAAAGGTGTTTTCAAATGGGCATCCGGTGCATCGTACGACGGCGAATTTGCAAATGACCTTAAACACGGACAAGGCATAATGATCTACGAAAGCGGCGACCGTTACGAGGGTTATTTTAAAGAAGATATGTGTGACGGCGAAAGTGGTTTATATATTTGGTCAAACGGTGAAAGATACAACGGCACTTTCCGCAAAAACCGAATGGACACTCGCGCTGTTGACAACGACGGGAACTTTATTCGCGATGAAAAGGGCGAATACGTACACGGTGAAAAGGCTACTTACACTTTCACAACCGGAAGAACTTACAGTGGCTATTTCATAGATGGCCAAGCAGTTGGCGTTAATATTGGATTGGAGGATTAATCATGGCAAATTTTGTTTTTTCTGCGTTCGCAGATGAAATCGATTCTAATTTTGACAAACAAATCGAGGGCTTAAAAGCGTTAGGCATCGGTTATATTGAACTTCGCGGTGTTGACGGAAAAAGTTTTATAGAACTCACCGATGAAGAAGTTTTGGTTGTTAAGAATAAACTTGACAGCAATAATATTAAGATTTCTGCGCTCGGCACACCCATCGGCAAAATCAACGTTGACGGTGATTTTGAAGCACACAAGAAGTTACTCACAAGAATTATGGATATCGGTGATATGCTCGGTTGCAAGGTGCTTAGAATGTTCAGTTTCTACCCTGCTGACGGCATGTGTGATTGCGAATTCAAGAAAATAGCATTCAAATACGTTGGCGAACTTCTCGACATGGCAGATGCGCGTGGTTTTATTTTCTGTCATGAAAACGAAAAAGACATTTTCGGTTGTTCTCCCGAACGCGAACTTGAGCTTATGCAGTATTTCGGCGGCAGACTAAAGGCTGTTTTAGACCCCGGAAACTTCGCTTTCTGTTTCGAAGATGCATCTAAGGGTTATCCCCTTTTGAAGGACTACATACACTACTTCCACATTAAGGATGCTGATGAAAGCGGTGCTATTGTACCTCCCGGAAAAGGCGTTGCTTGTCTTGAAGAAACCCTTAAAGCGATTAACAATGACAGAGACGGTGACGTTATCATCACTATGGAACCCCACTTGATGAACTTTACCGGTTTGTCCAGTCTTTCTAAACTTGATGACATTCATCACGTATATTCTTTCGAAACACCCTTCGAAGCATTTAAGGTTGCTACCGAAGCGGTAAGAGATATGGTTAGTAAGTTTTGAGAAACAAAATAAAACTATTCGGCGCGGTAATTAACCGCGCCGTAATAAATAAACGCATTTCCCTTTTGCTCTGCTTTTTGGCAGGCATGTTGGGGGCTCTTCCCTATTATATTGAAGAACTTTTTATTTTCACGTTTATTTCCTTATTTGTTCAGTTTTATATTGTAATCGAACAAAAGAAGGCGTTTAATCGGACATTTACTACGTTCTTTTGGTATTTTCTCGGCTTTTATATGCCGTTGTATCTGTTTCTTTCGGAACTTTACCCATACAGTAGATTCGGCTTTAATGAAAATCAAGCTATTTTCATTTTGATATGTTCATGTATTGTGATTCCGCTTTTACACGCTCTTGTTGAAGCTGCTTTAATGTTGCTAACGCGTTTTTTCAGAAACGACAGTTATGATATTATTGCTTATGCCTCGATTTGGGTTATTGGCGAATGGTTGCTTTCGCTCGGTACACTTGCCTTTCCTTGGGGCGGTATTGCTGTTTCATTAACGGGGTTTTTGCCATTTATACAAACCGCATCAATATTTGGGAAATACTTTATCACCTTTATTACAGTTGCATCCTGTTATGCATTTGCTTTAGCAATTACCGAACGAAAACGTATTATTGCGCTTATAGGTGTTTTTATAATCGGCTTTAACACAATTACAGGTACAATATTATGGTATATCCCAACGGACAAGATTGACGAGGTTAAAGTAGCGGCTATTCAAGGTAATGTTCTTTCGAACGAAAAATGGGCAAGCTCGAACTCGAAAACAATTTTCGAACGATATATGAGTATGACCGAGGACGCGGCAAAAAATGGTGCAAAGCTTATTCTTTTGCCCGAAACGGCTATTCCGCAATATTTTTATCCCAACGGCAAGGTTCACGAAGCGTTATCAAATATCGCAATGGAATATAACGTAACAATTCTTTCGGGTGTCCATTATTACGACAAGGCTACCGAATCAG
>JAZRUB010000063.1:0-6300 GCA_045652305.1 Eubacteriales bacterium | reverse complement strand
CTCGCCGTGAGGTGATTTATCAGTTTTGAAAATGAATATTTTTGACAAGACAAAGAGAATTTTGCGGATAATACAAACGTATATCCGTGAAATTCGATGCAGTATTGACGAAAATGGGCTTTTCAAAACCGTTTTGTGTTCAACTCTCCTCGCATTATGACCACATTCCTGACTAATATACCACAAAAAAATCGGTTTGTAAATAGTTTTCACAAAAATTTTTACCATTATTACCCAACTCCCTTTGCGAAAGCGAAAGAACTCTGTATATATATAATTTTTAAGGAAGAAAAATGATTTTTTCTGTCAATTCACTTGATTTTGTTGGAAGAAGATGGTAATATATAATATATATTTATTAATATATTTATTAATATATTTATTAATATTTTTTTAACATTTAAAAACATACGTGAAATTTCAAGAAAATGGGAAATACAGAAAACCTAAATCAATCGGGCAATAAATTTTTTGCGTATATAAAAAGACATTCGGACATTGTTTTCGGAATCTTTGCCGCTTTGGTGCTTTCGGCGTTGGTTGCGGTGTTCATCTTCGCGTTCCGAAAAGGCGTGCCCCCCCACGCAGAAGACGGCAATGCCTTTGACACCATATACGCACTCGAACAAAGCGAAGAAGTTATTGAATAGCATTTGGAATTTGTTGCGACAAAATTGCGACAAATTTGCGACGACAAACCCGAAAATATAGTGTATAATAAAACGTACACAGTAATAAAACGTACACAGTAGCACTCACATACACATACAATAAAAATCTTTGTTTTTTTCAAGGACATGTGCCTTGAAAAAAACTCCTATGATGTCCGCGTGCTTGATAGGGTTCCCGAAAATCGAAGATTTTTGGGATGAAAGCACGGCGCGAGCGAACGGGCATCACAAAGAACGAATAAAATCGCAAGATTTTATTCGGGAGCGAAGCGACGAAAGGAAGCGACCATGATTACAAAAAAAGAAACCGTTGCCATGTTACTTGCAGGCGGTCAGGGCAGTAGACTGCACCTTTTGACCGAACGTATTGCAAAACCCGCCGTTCCGTTCGGCGGTAAATACCGTATTATCGATTTTCCTTTGTCAAACTGTATCAATTCGGGTATTGATACGGTCGGTGTACTTACTCAGTATCAGCCTCTTGCGCTGAATGAGTATATCGGCAACGGACAGCCTTGGGACCTTGACCGTACATACGGCGGTGTAACAACGCTTCCGCCCTATCAGGCACAGAAACGTGCCGACTGGTACAAGGGCACCGCGAACGCGATATACCAAAACATTCAGTTTATCGATAAGTTCGACCCCGAATACGTAGTAATCCTTTCGGGCGACCATATCTACAAAATGGACTATGCAGAAATGATTGATAGCCACAAGAAAAACGGTGCTGACTGCACTATTGCGGTGTTTGACGTTCCGCTTTCCGAGGCGAGCCGTTTCGGTATAATGATGACCGACGAGAATATGCGTATAACCGAATTTATGGAAAAGCCGAAAGAACCCAAGAGCACAAAGGCATCGATGGGTGTTTACGTGTTCAATAAGGACAAGTTGTTTGCCTATCTCGAAGCAGACGAGGCTGACGAGAACAGCTCGAAGGACTTCGGCAAGAATATAATTCCCGCTATGCTCAAAGCAGGCGAAAAGCTTTATGCATTTGAGTTTTCGGGATATTGGAAGGACGTAGGAACGATAGATTCCCTGTGGGAAGCGAATATGGACTTGTTAGGTGACCGTCCTGCGCTTCCGCTTAAAGACAGAGAATGGAAAATCCTTTCGCGTAACGAGGCAATGCCTCCTCACTTTACGGGACATAACGCCGTAATCAATAACTCGGCAATAACCGAGGGCTGTGAGATTTACGGTACGGTTATCAATTCGGTACTTTCGGCAGGCGTTATTGTTGAAAGGGGCGCGGTGGTACGCGACAGCGTTATCTTGGGCAACGTAACGGTGAAAGCCGATGCGGTGGTTGATTATTCGATAATCGATGCCGATACGGTTGTCGGCAAGGGCGCGACGGTTGGTAAACCTATCGAGCAGTCGAAGGGCATTACCCTAATCGGAGGCGGATTGAATATCCAAGACGGCGTAACCGTCCCCGACGGAGTGATATGCGATAAAACAATGCTTTCGGAGCTTTCCGCGGATAAGGGGGTAATGTGATGAACGCAGTAGGTATTATATTTTCGAGCATAAACGAAAAAAGCGTACATGAACTGACCAAACAGCGCACCATGGCGTCTGTGCCGTTTGGCTGCCGTTACCGTCTTATAGACTTTACTCTCTCGAATATGGTAAATTCGGGAATCAATCACGTGGGAATCGTTACCCACTATAACTATCAGTCGTTGATGGACCATATCGGCTCGGGTAAGGACTGGGACTTGGCTCGCCGTCACGGCGGTATAAAGATACTTCCGCCTTACATAACCGCGTTTGCGAATGCGAGCAACTATTTGTACAGCACACGACTTGAAGCGTTGATAAGTATTCGCGAATTTATTTCGGAATGTAAAGAAGATTACGTTGTGCTTTCCGACTGCGATACGGTTTGTAATTTGGACCTTTCGGCAATGGTCGAACAACATATTTCGACAGGTGCCGAGATAACCTTGGGCGTAAAGAGCAGTTACGTTTCTGCCGATAATACCCGTCCCGTAACGGTTGTCAAAGCCGATGAAAACGGCAAGGTTCTTGAGGTTAAGGACTATTCCGGCATAAAAAGCGGTTTCGAGGAAGTATACGTAAAGCTTTTGGTAGTGGGCAGAAAGTATTTGGAAGAGCTTATTTCCGATGCAATCGCACACGGATATACAAGCTTTACCAAGGACATTTTGGTAAGAAACTGCAACCAGCACGACATTCGTGCATTTAAGCTTGACGGCTATTTTGCGACAATCAGAACGCTGTCTGATTATTTCCGTTGCAGTATGGACTTGCTTGACGTGGATATAAGACGTTCGCTTTTCGGAGTGCGTAACCGCCCTGTGTTCACAAAGGTACGTAACTCCGCCCCCGCAACCTACGATAACGGCGCAATCGTGCGTAACTCGCTTATCGCGGACGGCTGTGTAATTCAGGGTACGGTTGAAAATTCGATACTTTTCCGCGGTGTAAAGGTCGGAAAGAATACCCACATAAAGAACAGTATAATCATGCAGGACACATTGACGGGCGAAAACGTATATCTTAATTGCGTAATAACCGACAAAAACGTAGTCATCCGCGACGGCAGAGTGCTTTCGGGACATGAAACACGTCCGTTCTTTATAGATAAAGGCTCTTACGTATAAGTCATATATAAAACACTCGCATATAATGAAAGGGAAACGGTAAAAATGAAGAAGATATTGTTTGTAGCAGGTGAATCGCTTCCGTTCGCATCGTCGGGCGGATTGGGTGACGTTATCGGTTCGCTTCCGCAAGCCTTGGCGTCGGAGAGCGATAACGATATCCGCGTGGTAATGCCTCTTTATTCGAAAATCGAGGATAAATACCGCAAAAAATTTGAATTTGTCTGCTCTAAATATATAAACCTTTCTTGGCGCAACCAGTATTGCGGAGTGTTCAAGTACGTTCACAAGGGCGTAACCTTTTACTTTTTGGATAACGAATTTTATTTCAAGCGCGATAAGCTTTACGGCGAATTTGACGACGGAGAGCGCTTTGCGTTCTTCTGCCGTGCAACGCTTGAAATTTTAGAGGATATCGACTTTTTCCCCGATATTCTCCATGCTCACGACTGGCACGCGGCATTGAGTGTGATATATCTAAAGCAATGCTACGCCAAAATGGATGAGCGTTATAAAGATATAAAAGCCGTATTTACGATACATAATATCCAGTACCAAGGTCAGTACGATTTTTCGATATTGGGCGACGTGTTCGGGCTTATGGATTCGGATAGGGAAGTTGTCGAATACGGTAACTGCATTAACCTCTTAAAGGGCGCAATCGTCTGTGCCGATAAGGTGACAACGGTCAGCCCGACCTATGCAAAAGAGATTCTTTCGCCAAAGTTCTCGCATGGGCTTGATAACGTGCTTAATATGTTTTCGTTTAAGCTTTCGGGCATATTAAACGGCATTGACAGAGATTATTATAATCCGTCAAAGGATAAAGAGATATTTGCAAACTTCTCGTCGAGGAATTTAGACGGCAAAGCGATATGTAAATCGGGACTTCAAAAGATGCTCGGACTTCCCGAACGTGACGTGCCGATGATTGCCGTTATATCGAGGCTTGTCAGCCATAAGGGACTTGACCTTTTGATGCTTTCGGGCGACGACGTTTTGAAAGACGACGTTCAGCTTGTAATACTCGGTCAGGGCGATAAGAGCTACGAAAATTATTTCGAAAAGCTATCCGAACGCTACCCCGATAAATGCAAAACGCTTATAACCTATAACCGCGATTTGTCGAAACGTATTTATTCGGGTGCGGACTTGTTCTTGATGCCGTCAAAGAGCGAACCCTGCGGACTAGCGCAGATGATTTCTTCGCGCTATGGTGCCGTACCGATAATTCACGAAACGGGCGGACTGTACGACAGTATAAAGGATATCGGCTGTGAAAACGGCGGAAACGGATTTACTTTTGCATCATACAGCGCGTATGAAATGCTTAACTCGATTAAACGCGCAATCGCTTTTTATAACAGCGACAGGGAAGCATTTACCAAGCTCCAAAAGAAGGTCATGCTTGTCGATTTCTCTTGGAAGCAAAGCGCGAAATCCTATCTCGAACTTTATAACCAATTTTGATTAACTCACTTATCCGAAGGGAAACTTATAAATGGCAACTAAACTCAGCGCAAACGAAATACGCGAATCGTTAAACTCCAAGCTTTCGCGCTATTTCGGCATGAACGAAACCGACGCAGACATAAAACAGGTCTACGATGCAGTCATTTTGTCGGTACGCGATATATTGGCAACAAGAAATAAGGAATTTACAGATAAAGTAGTAGAAACCGAGGCAAAACAGGTCTACTACATGTGTATGGAGTTCTTAATCGGCCGTTCGCTTAAAATGAATCTTTGCAATTTGGGACTTGAGGATTCTTACCGCAAGGTGCTCAAAAAGATGGGATTCGACCTTGACGAAATATATGAACTTGAAACCGACCCCGGACTTGGTAACGGCGGACTTGGCAGATTGGCGTCATGCTTTATGGACTCACTCGCATCGCAAGATTACCCTGCGAGAGGGTACTGCTTGCTTTATGAATACGGTCTTTTCAAGCAACGCTTGGTCGATGGCGAACAGTTGGAATTGCCTGACATCTGGCTTCCCGACGGTGAAAAATGGTTAGTGCCCCGTCACGATAAGGCGGTAACGGTACGCTTTGGCGGTACGGTACGCGAGGAATGGACGGATAACCATTGCGAAATAATATACGAAAATTACGATGAAGTAGAGGCTGTTCCCTACGATATGCTCATTTCGGGCGGTGTAGGCAAGGCGGTAAATACGTTGCGCTTGTGGAAAGCGAGAGATATAAATAACTTCAATATGGAAGCTTTCTCGCAGGGACAGTATTTAAAAGCGGTTGAGGAAAACACCATTGCCGAAACCATTTCGAAGGTGCTTTATCCTGCCGATAACCATCACGAGGGTAAGCTGTTAAGATTGACTCAGCAGTATTTCCTTGTGTCCGCATCGCTTCAGAATATCGTGTGGCGACATCTTTTCCGCTTCAAATCGCTCGATAATTTACCCGATAAGGTGGCTATCCACATCAACGATACCCACCCCGCACTCTGTATCCCCGAATTAATGCGTATTCTTATAGACGACCACCACGTTTCGTGGGATAAGGCGTGGGATATGGTAACACGCACCATTTCGTACACCAACCATACCGTGCTTCCCGAAGCGCTTGAATGTTGGAACGAAAACCTTTTTGCATATAAATTACCGAGAATCCACTCGATAATAAAAGAAATCAACCGCCGTTTCTGCGCCGATGCTTGGGAAGCGTTCATGGGCGACTGGGATAAGGTCGGCAGAATGTCTATTCTTAATAAGGGCACGGTACGCATGGCGAATTTGTCGGTCATCGGTTCTCATACCGTAAACGGCGTTTCGAGATTGCACTCGGATATATTGAAAGAAAGCGTTTTCAAGGATTATAACGATATGTATCCCGAACGCTTTACTAACGTAACCAACGGCATCGCGCACAGAAAATGGCTTTGCTACTCTAACCCGCGCCTTGCCGAACTTCTTGACGAAACGATAGGTAATAATTACCGTTCCGACCCGACGGTGCTTAATAATT
>JAZRUB010000062.1:0-6232 GCA_045652305.1 Eubacteriales bacterium | reverse complement strand
TCGTGAAGACTTTAGCTCTTTGCGCATCGGTCTTCTCCTTCTTGTGCATTATATTTTTCCATTTAGAATGTCCTGACATGAGTAGACTCCTTTGTAAATATGAATACTTATTAAACTTAAACGCGGTTATAAATATAATCTTTGGCTGCGTTTTCTTTTGGGATTATTTTGCAGGGATTGCCGATTACGATACTGTGCGACGGCACGTCCTCGTTTACGAAAGAATTAGGTGCTATTACAACGTCGTCGCCTATGGTGATTCCTCCCACGACGGTGGAGTTTAAACCGATGAACACACAATTGCCGATAGTGGGTGCACCTTTTCGTTTTCCGCCGCTCAAGCCTACGGTTGAGCCTTTCATCATATTGACGTTGTCTCCCAAAACGGCAAACGGCGAAACCGTAATATTATACGGGTGAGTCATCACAAAACCTTTTCCAATTTTTGTCTGAGTCTTTATTTCTATGCCGTATTTTCTGCTCAATCGGAAAAGTTTATATTCAAAAAACAGCTTTATCAATTTGTTTTTTGCGTTTTGTGCATGACGAAAATATACGATATATCTTAGTCTGTGCTGAAATATAAAATCCTTAAGAAAATGAGACCATATAAGAGTTTCATCGTCTGTGGTGCGATAATAGTCGTCAAACCATATCGGTTTCTTTTTCATGATATAACTCCGAGATTTATATTTCCTCTGTGCGTTTCATGCCGAGAAGGTCAAGGCATCTGCCGAGAATATTTCTCGTAGCCGCAGTAAGCGCAAGACGGAACTGTTCGGTTTCGCCGCCCGAGCCGAGTATTCTGCAGTTATGGTAGAACTGGTTGAATAACGTACAAACGTTAAGCGCATAACGCGAAACTATGCTCGGTTCGTATTCGTTTGCCGAGCGAATAACCGTTTCGGTATACTCGCAAAGTTTGCGGATAAGGTCGGTTTCCGTAGCTTCGGGGGTATGGTTTTCGTAATTGCCGTTGTATTCGCCTCTGCGAAGTACACTTGCGGCACGTGCGTAGGTGTATTGGATATACGGACCTGTGTTGCCCTCGAACGAGAGTGTGCCCTCCCAAGTGAAGTTGGTGTCTTTAATACGGCCGTTTGCAAGTGCGCTGAACACTACTGCGCCGATACCGACTGCTTCGGATATTTCTTCTTTGTTTTCGTTGGCGACGTTCTTTTCTTCGATAATCGCTCTTGCTTTCGCAACAGCTTCGTCGAATACGTCGTTGAGAAGTATGATGTTACCCGTACGCGAAGCAAGTTTTTCTCCGCCGAAGCTCATGGTTCCGTAAGGAATGTGAACAAGGTCCTTTGCCCATTCCTTGCCCATCATTTCGGTAACCTTGAACCATTGAGCAAAGTGGAGCGACTGACCTGCGCTTGTAACGTAGGCGCATTTATCAAACTTATAAGTGTTGTATCTGTAATTTGCCGCCGCGATGTCGCGGGTGGGGTAGAGGGTGCTTCCGTCGCTTTTGAGAATAAGCGCGGGAGGCATATTGTAGTCCGAAAGGTCTACAATAGAGGCACCGTTGTCGATTTTAAGAAGTTCTTTATCCCTCAACTCGTCTACGATGGCAGGCATTTTGTCGGTGTAAAGGCTTTCGCCGTCCCACACGTCAAAGTCGATGCCCAAGCGCTTGTAGGTCTGAGTATATTCGCGCAACGAAATATCTTTGAATAACTGCCATATTTCGAGATATTCTTTATTTCCGTTTTCAAGTTCGCGGAACGCCGCACGTGCTTGGTCGTTAAGCGACGGGTCTTTTTCCGCCTCTTTGCCGAACATGACGTAGATACGTTCAAGCTCTTTTATTCCGTCGCGTTCAAGCTGTTCGCGGCTCGACCATTTTTTATATGCAACTATCTGTTTGCCGTTTTGTGTGCCCCAGTCCCCAAGATAGTTAAGCGCAAAGGTTTTGTATCCGCAGGCTTTGTAAATGTTGCGTACTGCGTTACCGATAACTGTAGTGCCTAAATGTCCGAGGTGGAAACGCTTTGCAATATTGGGAGAGGAGAAGTCAAGCACGATAACCTTGCCGTTGCCGAATTCTAAAAGCTCGGGATATTCGTCTTTGACGAGAGAGGTAAGGTCGTTTATGAACTTGTTCTTGCCGAAGAAAAAGTTTAGATATCCGCCCACAGCTTCTGCTTTTTCGATACCGTCAAAGCCGTTAAAAGCGTCAGCCAAATCGGAAGCGATTCCGTCGGGACGGTTGCGAAGCAGTTTTGACAGTTTAAAGCAAGGAAGCGCAAGGTCGCCCAATTTGCTGTCGGCAGGTGTTTCAAGCAAATTTTCGGCATTTTCTACCGACAATTCCGCACCCTTGGCGGTAACATATTCAACAACCTTTTCGCATATTTTATTCTTGATGTTACTCATATTTTCAGACTATCCTCATATTGTGTAAATTATTAGGTTATTTTACCACAGAAAACTCCGAAAATCAATAGAAAACACATTCATTTGCTTCAATATTATATTAATATTTTCACAAAAAAGGAGCACATTATGGAAATACATATCGTTCAATCGGGCGAAACGCTTTATTCAATCGCCGAACAATACGGGGTCGAACCGTCGGTTTTGGCGTTTAATAACGATATCGCCGACCCGTTAAAACTTCCCGTCGGTCAGCCGGTCGCGATAGTTGTGCCCACTATTACCCATACCGTGCAGTCGGGCGAAACGCTAAACTCGATAGCTTCGCTTTACGGCGTTACGCTTAACGACCTGTACCGTGTAAACCTTTTTTTGAACGGAAAACCAAATATTACAATCGGTCAAACGCTTTATATAGAGGTCGAACGGGAAGTTTTGGGCGATTTCGCAACGGGAGGATATGCCTATCCGTTTGTGAGCGAAAATCTGCTTCGCCGTGCGCTCCCGTTCATGGGTGCGCTCATGCCGTTTACGTATGGATTCCGCGAGGACGGAACACTTATCTCACCCGACGATGATTTGATGATTTCACTTGCAAAAGAATACGGCACAGAACCGATAATGCACCTTTCTACACTTACCGAAGACGACGTTTTTTCGGTTGAACTCGCCGAAATATTGTTTGCATCGCCCGAAATACAGCAAATATTGCTCGATGCGGTAATCGCAAACATGCAAAGCAAGGGCTACACCTCGCTTGACGTTGATTTTGAGTTTTTGGGCAGGGAAAACGCGGTGAAATATGCCGAGTTCGTGGCGTATTGCCGAGAAAGACTACGCCCGTACGGGTACGGAGTTATGACCGCACTTGCGCCAAAAACCTCCGATGAACAACAAGGAACGCTTTACGAAGGGCACGATTACGCGCTTTTGGGCGAAGCGGCGGACGCGGTGTTGCTTATGACGTACGAGTGGGGATATACCTACGGTCCTCCCATGGCGGTGTCGCCCATAAAACCCGTGCGCGACGTGGTCGATTACGCCCTGACGCGGATTCCTGCAGAAAAGATATTATTGGGGATTTCAAACTACGGTTACGATTTTACCTTGCCGTACGTTCAGGGCGTTTCTCGCGCAACTTCGGTTTCCACAAGACGTGCGTTTACACTCGCCTCCGAAAACGGCGCAGAGATATTTTTCGATGAAACCGTACTTGCGCCCTATTTTGATTATACCGTTGACGGCGTTTCCCACCGAGTGTGGTTCGAGGACGTGCGTTCGATATCTTCGAGGCTTCGCCTTATGGCGGAAAAGGGACTTCGGGGTGCACTTTGGTGGAACTTAAACCGCGAAAATAACCAAAGCCTTGTCGCCATAAATAACCTTATAGATATAAACCAACTTAACTTGTTCTGAAAGGGGAAACACAAAAACCACGCGTTGCTTCGCACAACACGTGGTTTTTTGAGTTGTTACCAAATGAAAGGAATAAGACGGTATTTTACTTTTTTTGTGTATTCGGTATAACCGAAAAGTTCCTTTTTTAAAAATTTTTCCTCGTTTTTTATGCGGTTGGCAATTATAAAAGGATATGCAAGAAAAATCACGAACGAGTAAACCGAGCCCAAAACAATCGGCATCGATAAAAACAACAGCGAGGTTACGCTGTACATGGGGTGCCTTACGATTGCATACAAACCCGTGTCGATTACCTTTTGGTTTTCCTGTACTTCAATAGTTCTGCTAAGGTAGGTGTTTTCCCTTAAGACTTCTGCGTAGAGGATGTAAGCTATAACAAATATCACCGACGCAGCGATAACGACCGGTGTCGGCAATGCGTACCAACCGAACCGAACGCCAAGCCCTGCAATGACAAACCCCGAAATGAACATAAGTCCGCTTAGTTTTATAACAAGATTTTGTTCTTTTTGCTTCTCTTTTGCGTTAAGCCTTTTTTCCAAAAGCGAGGGGTTTTTAAACATCATCACGATTCCTGCGATAAACATCGGAACGAACAAAATCCCCATTAACAGCCAAGCGTTAAAGAAGTTAAACGTACCTGCAGGGAGGAACAACAAAAGTCCGACTAATATAACGCCCAATAAAAATTTGAATATTGCCCGAAAGAATAGTTTTGCAGTCATGTGAGCACTCCTCAGAATCAAAATTGGTTGTTAAAATCATAGCATATTTTATTTTATTTTTCAATAATGTGTTTCTGCAAACGGATATTATGATTATATTTTCGACTCCGCGATTAAATTGTTATATAAAAGTCTTGAAAAGATTGAGTGATTATGATAAAATCTACTTAATAATGAAAATTGGAGAGTTTTTCTATGACAAATATTGCCATTCTCGGCTTCGGTACGGTTGGCGGCGGCGTTTATGAGGCAATCAGCCGTTGCAACAAAAAACCGCTTAACGAAGTCAACATTAAATATATTCTTGACTTGCGCACCTTCCCCGACCACCCTCTTGCAGACCGCGTGACTAACGATTTTGATAAAATACTCAATGACGAAAGCGTAAGCATCGTTGTCGAAACCATGGGCGGTGACGGAGTTGCTTACAAATTCAGCCTTGCGGCTTTGAACGCAGGCAAAAGCGTTGTAACCTCCAACAAAGCGGTTGTTGATAAGTTTGGCAAAGAACTTGAAGCCGCTGCAAAAGCAAACGGCGTTGTTTATCTTTACGAAGCGTCCGTCGGCGGCGGTATTCCTATTATCGCTCCGCTTAATAACTGCTTCGCTTCCGATGACATTGTTCGTGTTGCAGGTATTTTGAACGGAACTACCAACTATATTTTGACTCACATGCAAAGCGAGGGCAAGTCGCTTGAAGAAGCGCTTAAATCCGCACAGGAGCTCGGCTATGCCGAGGCAGACCCTCATGCAGATATTGCAGGTCTTGACTCTGCGCGTAAGATTGCTATTCTTGCAGGCATCGCGTTCGATAAATACATTTCCTATGAAAGCATCCCTTATATCGAGGGTATCGAAAACGTAACGAGCGAGGATATACGTCTTGCCGAGCAACTCGGTTGCGTTATCCGTCTTGTTGCGGTTGCACAGCGTGTCGGCGATAAGGCGAGTGTTCTTGTTGCGCCTCACTTGGTTGGCAACACCAGTCTTTTCCATGCAATCCGCGAGGCGTTTAATGCCGTAAGTGTTACCGGCTCTGTTGTGGGCGAAGTAGTGTTCTACGGTCAGGGCGCAGGCTCGCTTCCCACCGCCGCTGCAGTTTGCGGTGATATTGAAAGAGTTATCGAGGGCAAGGCGAAGTCAAGTGTTCGCAACGAGTGCGAAGACGACTTCATCCTTTCGATAGAAAACGACAACAGCAAATTTATTACTCTTTCAAACGGCAAAAAGTACAGATATTTTGAGTAATATGCCAATATAAATGAGAAACGGTGTGTTTTACGACACGCCGTTTTTTGTTTTTGCGCGAAAACGCAAGATATAGATGGAAGAAATTGTCAAACCCCACTCTATGGGACTTGACACGTATGGTATAATATTATCTGGAAATACTTGCGATTTGGGCTTTTTTGCCCGAAAATTGCCGTGTCGGAGAGGGGAGTCCCCCTGCCGTGAAGTGTATATTTCCGTCGGGAACCGCATATACTGAAGTATGGCATTGTTTCGTTTTTTTGGTTCTCGAATAAATTTAAGGAGAGCATTATTCTGTGAAAAAAATTATTATTCCGCTGATGCTTGCGTTGCTTTTGTTGGTATCGTTGCCGATTGCCGCGATGAGCATTATGGCGGAAAACGGAGAGGATAGCGCAGAAACGCAATCCATCCCCGACGATACGTTCATAACGTACGGTTATCTTAAACAG
>JAZRUB010000061.1:0-10204 GCA_045652305.1 Eubacteriales bacterium | reverse complement strand
AAGCGAAGACCCCTCCACAAGTGAAGACCCCTCCACAAGCGAAGACCCCTCCACAAGTGAAGACCCCTCTACAAGTGAAGACCCCAAACCTGATAATTTCACCATAAACATAACAGTAAGTGGCGAAAGCGCAGAAATGGTTGACGTTTATTTTGATGATGTCGCTGTTTCGGGCACTTTCAACGGCACAAAATCTCCTATTGCGATACGTGTTGAACCCAAGCAGGGTTATAGAGTTACTTCGGCTGTGTTTGATTATGGCACGGCTAAATCCGACCTCAATAAAACAGACGAAAAATACATAGGAACAACTCTCTCACTTTCTTTGGGCGAGACATATAATCTTAATATAACCGTAGAAATTATTCCCACTCCCGTTAAAATCACGCTTGATACTTTGGGCACAACCGGCTATACGGTTTCCGCAAACGGAAAGGTTGTCGATATAGCTAACGACGAAATTATGTCGGGAAGCGAAATAACCGTTAAGTTCAACATTGACGGCACGTTCGATGCAAAACTTGCATCGCTTTCCATTAACGGCGAAAAGGTAAAGGTTTCCGAAGCATCCTATACTTTTGTTATTAAAGCAGATACTAAGATTGAATTTTATTACGGTATAGTACCGATAGTAATTACGATAAAAGGTCCTGTTAAGTTGGATTTCCAAAAAACGGTCGACAGCAGTCCCGTTGAAAGCGTTACCAACAACGGCACGGGAACCGTAAACAAAACTCTTAACTTCACCATTGGTGAAAGTTATAAAATAATTGTTACACCTGCACAAGGATACGAGGTTTTGGGCGGTGTAAAGATTTCCGAACCCGACCGCTTTGTTGATGACCATGGCGTTTACTTCTTCCGTCCCGACGGAGCCACAACGGTTGACGTTACGATGAAAAAATCAACCGGTGGCGAAGGCAATACCACTACCGACGAATACTCTGTTCAAGTAAACGTAGGTATGGGCGGCAAGATAAATATTGGTGACCGCACCGTTTTGGGTGGCATGGGTACCATCGTTGTCGTCAAAAAAGGTGAAAACGTTGAATTTGAAATAACTCCTGACGAAGGTTATATTGTCGACGTATTCCTCGTAAACAAAGAAAGCGTCGAGGTTACCGACAACAAATATACTATCGAGGGTGTAACCGCAGCTACTACGGTCGACATATCTTTCAAGAGTGAAGAACCGATAGATACCGATGGTGCTATCGGCGTAGACGATATAGATTGGACTGCCGAAAATATCGAAGTTGACGTAAGTGGCGGTAAACTTGTAAAACGTGAAGTTCTTGAAAAGATAGCTACATTATCTGGCGAAAACAAATTTGTCGAATTCAAGAGCGAAAACGGTTCTATTTATCTCCCCTACGGCAAAAAGACCGAGGGTAGTTCCGAAACCGCTAATTTCCAAGTAAAACCCCTTACAAGCGGAGAATTTTTCGACATTATCGACTCTTCAGTTAACGAAACGACAGGCGGCAGTGTTAATTACAAGGCGTTCTCGTTCAACGTCGGTCTTGCGCTTCCCGAAGGTACGCAGGTATCGTTCCTGATCGGAACCGAATTTGCCGAAGGTACGGCAATCATGTCGTTGTATAACAGCACCGATTCGACTTTCTATACCAAAGAAAACGCGCTCTTCCCGCTTGACGTTGCAGAAGACGGCACGGTAGGTATGTTTGCCTATGATAACGAGGGTGTTCTCATTTGCTCCGAAAAGGTCATCTCGAAATTGTCCATCGAAGCAATCACTCTTAATGAAGGCGGATTTATCAATCCCGAAGGCATCAGTAACGTGCGTTACGGCGAATCCTTGACTTTCAATATTTCCACAAAAGAGGGGTACGTGATTAAGCAAATCCTCGTTGACGGTGTAGCTTTGGAAAATGTCGAAGGTCAGAAAGCTTTGAACCATACTATAAAAGACGTAAACGAAAACCATACTATTCAGGTTGAATTTATGTCCGACGGCAACGGTAGCGACGGAGGCGAAGAACCCAGCTCGACTACAACGGTAATAGTCGTAATCATAATCGTGGTTGTTGCTATTGCAGGTGCGGCGGCATTGTTTATAGTAAAATGGCGTCAGGAAAAATTCTAAATGAAAGATAAAATAACAAATATAATAAAAAAAGCAGTCGAGTTTCTGAAAAACAACGCTGTATTGTCAATTTGTTGCGCTGTCGCTCTTGTATTGATAATAGTAGTTGTTGCGGTGTTTGTACCATCGAATGATACAAAGGACGAAAACGAAACTATCGACGTTCAATGGGGAAGCGGAATAACCGAAAATATACCCGAGTTCGACGGAGAATGCGATTCGATTAACGGTAAAGACGGATACTGCGTTGCCTATTACAGCGAAGTTACGGGTCAAGAGGTTTCCGAATATATCTCGAAAATCGAAACCGAATGCGGTGTAAAATTTGAGGGAAGTGAATATCCCCGTTCTGCCGTTTACGGCGATAATATAATAGCGATACACTACAACGTAACCGAAATGAAATTTTCGGTTACGGTTGTATCAAAAACAGCCAATACATAGTTCTGGAGCGAATAAATGAAAATCACCAATTCAATCAAAGCAATAATTATTGACGGAACACGTCTTCTTACCGTACATATGCGTTCTCAAGACGGCAAAGAGTATTATACTCTCCCCGGCGGTAAGCAACAACCTAACGAACTTATGATAGACGCACTTAAACGTGAAGTTCGAGAGGAAACGGGATATACCGTTGAACCTCAAAGTTTACTCTTTATCCGCGAGGGTTTTAACGAGGAAACTCACAGAATAGAATTCATGTTTATCTGTAATATTATAGGTGAGGTTGAAAAAGATAAACTTAGTTACGATGTAGGACAAATCGGCACGAAGTGGATTTTGATTGACAACATTCTGCATGAAGAATTATATCCGACGGATATGCGTAATATAATCAAACGTCATTTTCTCGGAAAGAACAACGATATTTATCTTGGCGAAATGAAATAAGCTACAAGCGGAGGACGTTATGTTATATCTTGCAGACGGAATAAGCACTAAAGCAGTAGAAAGTTATGTGAAAGAATGTGCAGACAACGGTATATTTATCCGTACACTTCAGGTTGTAAAAGGGAAAGAGCCTTTGGTAAGAATGGCTTTCAAACCGTATGACCTTGATGCACCGATGCATTTGTATTCGCTTTCAAAAACTTTCACTTCACTTGCGGTAGGCATGTGTGTTGATGACGGAAAATTGTCGGTTGACGATAAATTGTGCGATATTTTCCCCGATAAAATGCCAAAGGTGATGACCGATGCATTGAAGAAAATGACATTGCACGACCTGCTTTCGATGCAAAGTGGACATGCCGCTTGCGTACTTTCCGAAATGCGTTGGGCAGAGGACTCAATACGCGCATTTTTTGAGCAACCTACGGCTTATGAACCCGGTACGACTTTCGTATATAGCGCCGCTGCCACCTGCGTTTGCGCAGCCGCTGTCGAAAGAGTTACGGGAATGAAGCTTGTCGACTTCCTTGATGAGCGCTTGTTCAAAAAGCTTGATATCAAAAAGCCTGTTTGGCGCGAGTGTCGTGTCGGACAGACTTTGGGCGGTATCGGTTTGGAACTTTCTAACAGCGATGTTTTAAAATTAGGAATATTGCTTAAAAATAAAGGTATATATAATGGAGAACGCATTGTCAGCGAAGATTACGTTAATAAGGCAACTTCGCGTCAATCGGTAAACAGCAACAACGGTTCTTCGGACTGGTGTGCAGGATACGGATACCAGATATGGCTTAACGAACGTGGCGGTTACAGGGGCGACGGTGCCTGCGGTCAGCTTTGCGTTGTGATGCCCGAAGAAGACATTGTTGTTACGCTAATGGGTGAAGTTTCCAATATGCCGTTGGAATTGACGCTTTTGTTTAAGTTTGTTGAAACGATGTATGGCGAAAAGAGTGACGAAACTGCTCTTTCCGAATACATTGACAATGCATATATGACAAAAAAGAACGAAAACGGCTTCAATAACGACCTTGCATTTTCGATTGCCGAAGAAAATCCTTGCGATTTGAAGGGAATCCGTCTGTTTGGCGAGAATCTGTTGCACGTTGAACTTGATACCGATTACGGCAAAAAAGAGTTTGTATGCGGTAACGGCGAATATATTTTAAATCACGTAATGCTCAAAAACCTTGCGCCGACTTTGAAAATGCTTGACCCGAACATTAATTTTGTCGAACGCGTAAGTGTTTTCGCGGCGTACGAAGTTTTGCCCGACGGCAAAATAGAAATAACACTCAGGCACTATAATACCTGTCACCTACAACGTTGGGTGATTGACGCAGTGGCTAACAGTTTTGATATAAAGCCTTACGTGGGCAATATGATTTGCACACATTTTGACATTGCTCCAATAAATTCAGAAATTGCATAAAATTTTAGAAATCGCATAAAACATAAAGCATTAAAGAAAAAGCAGAAAAGGGGAAGCTTATGGTAAACTTCATCTATAAACAGGCGCAAAGCGTTACCGAAAATGATTTTGCGGCGTTTGATGTTCTTCTTAAAAATGCAGACGGCTATTTACGCGAAAAAAATGGAAAAGGCAGCGAGTTTCTCGGTTGGCGCGACCTTGGTATTCGTGCTGACAGCGAAGAACATTTGCATATAAAAGCATGTGCTAAACGAGTACGTGAAAACAGCGACGTATTTTTGGTTGTGGGCGTCGGCGGTTCTTATCTCGGTGCGCGTGCCGTTATCGAGTATCTAAAATCACCGTATCATAACCAACTTAAAACAGGCGACCCCGAGGTGTATTTTATAGGCAATTCGTTTTCGGGTGGCGAACTTAAAAATATTCTCGCACTATGCGAGGGAAAACGCGTAAGCATAAACGTAATAAGCAAATCGGGTACAACTACCGAAAGCTCTGTTGCGTTTCGTCTTTTGCGTGAATATATGGAAGAACGATACGGTAGAGAGGGCGCTGCCGAGAGAATAATCGCAACAACCGATGCTAATCGCGGTGCGTTGCTTACACTCGCCAAACGAGAGGGCTACGAATGTTTCGTTGTTCCCGACGACGTTGGTGGAAGATTCTCTGTGCTTACCGCCGTTGGTTTGCTTCCTGCCGCAGTTGCAGGTATAGACACCGATGCGCTTTTAAACGGTGCACTTGCTCAGCGTGACTCTATTTTTAATTCGGGCATAGATTCTCCCGTGTACAAATACGCCGTATTTCGTAACATCATGCTTGCGCGCGGAAAAGCGGTTGAGGTTTTGGTAAGCTACGACCCCGATTTTCGTTTTATCGGCGAATGGTTCAAGCAACTTTTCGGCGAGAGCGAGGGCAAGGACAAAAAAGGATTGTTCCCAGCGTCGGTTACGTACAGCAGTGACCTTCACTCGATTGGACAGTTTATCCAAGACGGTACTCCCGTGTTGTTCCAGACAATCTGCCGTGCCGGCAGACTTGATGAAAATTCTCCCGTTATTCCGTTCGAAGAAGAAAACGGTGACGGTTTGAATTATCTCTCGGGCATGACGATGGCAGAGATTAACGAAAAAGCATTGCTTGGTGCACTTCTTGCCCATCGTGATGGCGGAACAGAAAGCGTTATTATCGATTTTGGCGGAAAAGACGCATATTCACTCGGTACACTTATTTATTTCTTCTTTGCGGCGTGTGCAATTTCGGGCTATATGCTTGGGGTAAATCCGTTTGACCAACCGGGCGTTGAGGGATATAAGAGAAATATGTTCACTTTGCTCGGAAAACCCGGATATGAAGAAGGAAAAGATGAACTTCTTAAGGAAATAACGACTTTGCAAAAAAAATCTACCAATAATTTATAAATGGTATTGATTTTTTTGGCAGAATAAAGTAAAATACAAGTAGAAAACCGAATTGTATTCCGGCGTGCGTTCGGGCGACAAAATCTATCAGCCGGAAGAACGGAGTTTTATTATGCAACTTATCGTAGGATTAAAAGGAACCGGCAAGACCAAGACTCTTATTGAGGCGGTTAATAGTGCTTCCAAAGAAACAAGTGGTGTTGTTATCTGCATCGAATGTGGCAGAAAACTCACTTTCGATATTAAATATCATGCACGTCTTGTAGATGCACAGGAATACGGCATTGATGACGCTGACAAACTTTACGGCTTTGTTTGTGGTATGCTCGCAGGCAACTACGACATAACCGAACTTTTCATCGACAGCGCACTTAAGATTTGCGGAGATGATATCGCATCTTTTGAAGATTTCGTATGCAAGGTAGAAAAGATTACCACCGCACATAAGATTGAATGTGTTATCGTAGCATCCGTTGCTCCCGAAACACTTACCGAAAAGACTTCCTGCTACATCAAATAATGGACACAAATAAGCTAAAATACTTAAAGTGCATTGCACGTGCTTTCGGTGCGTATACGGTAGTGAATTTCCTTTGGACTGCAATATTGTCTATCGGTATTTCCGCCGCTACTCAGGGTGCGACGGGCACTGCCTCAACTAGCATAGAGGGTATGGGCGCGTTTGCCGACCGTATGGTTATGGCAAACTTTGCAATACTTTTGTTTTCGGTTGTTTACGGCTTTTCGTTCCTCGTTTTTGAGGCAAAGAATATGTCACAACCTGCAAAACGCTCACTTCATATTATAATCAATTATGCTGTGACGATGGTTTGTGTCTATTTGCTTCACTCCACCGCACCCGAAGCAAACGCAAGTATTTGGGTTGTTCTCATTTTCTTCGCAACCTTGGTATTCTTCGTGATTTATGGAATCGCATCTCTTGTGTCATTCCTTATCAGACGCAGAAAAGAAAAATAAGAAATTCATTAAAAAAAGAGGCTTCATGCCTCTTTTTTGTTTTGCTCAATCATTAAATCAAAAAACTCGGCATAGTGTTTAATAGTTAAAAACAAAACGGAGTGGTAGAGATAAAAAACAAGGCGGGTGTATTGATAAAAGGCGCGGCGGCGATGACGGTGTTTTCGCTCATAAATAAACTGCTCGGAGTCTTTTTAAGGCTATTTCTTTCCAACCGAATCGGAAGCGAAGGAATGGGGCTTTACCAACTTATAATGAGCGTCTACACGATGTTTTCGACCTTTGCTACGGCAGGATTTACCGTTTCAGTATCTCGTCTTATTGCCGAAAAAGACGAGCGAAGCGGAAGCGATGCAAAGCTTTTGCTTAAAAACTCTTTCACCGCATCAGCGGTTATAAGTATAGTTGCGACGGTCGTTATGCTTGTTGCTTCGGATTTTATCGCGGTGCGTTTTTTGAGCGATGAGCGTTGCGGTGCGCCTTTGCGCATACTTGCGTTAAGTATGCCGTTTATGGCTGCAGCGGCATGCTTGAAAGGATGGTTTATAGCCAAACAAAAGGTTACGGTTACTTCGTCGGCGTCACTTTTCGAACAGATTGTAAAGATAACCGTAATTGCGCTGTTTTTGAACGTCTTTATGGCGCAAACTCAAGACATCGGGGCATTGTGCACCGGCATAGTCATGGGCGTGACGATTTCGGAAATGTGTTCTTTTACATATCTGTTGCTTTTCTGTGTTCTCCCCGAACGCAAACGAAAGGAATCCTCTCTCCTGACCGAAACAAAAAAGGACAGCATGCGTTCGCTAATCAACGTAACTTTGCCGATTTCACTTTCGGTTTATCTTACAAGCATTTTGCATACGGCAGAAACCTTGCTTATTCCGTACGTTTTCGAAAGTTATTCGGGAGATCGGTCTTTGGCGTTGTCGCAATTCGGTATGATACGAGGAATGGTTGTGCCCATACTGTTTTTCCCCTTTGCGTTTTTGGCAAGCCTTATTTCGGTGTTCACTCCCGAAATAAGCCGATTGAATTTATTGTCCGACCGTCGTCCGCTTAATGCGCGTATATCTTCCATAATGTCGTTTGTTTCACTGCTTTCGGTGGCGGTGGGAGGCTTGTTTTTCTTTCTTCCGAACGAAATCGGCGAGGCATTTTACCCTAACGAAAATACCGCCTATGCCATAAAGGTGTTGGCTATTGTAACGCCGTTTATGTACGTCGAAACGGTAAGCGATGGACTGTTAAAGGCAATCGGGGAACAGGTACAGACGCTTAAATTTTCGGTATATAATTCTGTGCTAAGAGTTGTTCTTATACTTTTATTCGTTTCGCGTACTGGTGAAAACGGTTATCTCTGGCTTTTGGTTATTTCAAACACCTTCACCTACGCTCTTTGCAGACACCGTCTTTATAAAGTCACGTCTGTCTCTCCAAGATGGATAAGCGACATAGCATTTCCGCTTATCTGTGCCATCGCAGGCGGATTTGCGGCGAGATTTATGTTGTCGAAATTGAATTTCGTCAGCGCGGTCGCATCTGCCGCGGCAGGAACGTCTGTATATATCGGCGTGTTTGCGCTTGGATTGATGCTGTTTGCTTTTGAACGGATAAAAGTAACGTACAAAAGGTTGCGCGGATGAAAAATACGCTTGATACGCTTTTCAGGTATTTGCCGATACGAATCTGCTATGCCGTAAATTCTCTGCCATCAGAAATATTAAAAAGCGCAAACGAGATACGTTTACGCCGAAACGCACCCATGTCGGTAAGCTGCGGAAACAAAAATATATTGTTTGATGAAACGGGCAGATTATGCTCTGTTTCAAAGGCAATATGCGCAACCGATATTGAGATTACGGAGTGTTTGTCAAAACTTACGGGCGGTTCGCTTTATACCTGCGATGAATATATCGCGTCGGGATATATCCCTCTCCCCGAGGGTGGCAGAGCAGGGGTTTGCGGTAGGGCGAACTCCAAAAACGGATTCGCGGAAATCAATTCGATAAATTTAAGGTTGCACAGATTCTTGCCCGATGTCGCCAAACCGCTTGTATCAAAGCTAAACGATGACGGTTTGTGCGGAGTTTTGGTATGTTCGCCTCCGTCAATGGGGAAGACAACCTTTCTGCGTAGCGTGGCATATCTGCTCGGCTCGGGAAAGGGGATAAGCCCCAAACGTGTTGCCATAGCCGACGAGAGAAGCGAAATATCGGTAGGAATAGAGAAAAGCGGACTTGTTGACGTTATAAAATCTTTGCCGAAAAGCGAAGCGATTAATATATTCACCAGAACAATGTCGCCCGAAATTATAATATGCGACGAAATCGGTGTTGACGAAGTAGAATCGATAATCGAAGCACAAAACACAGGAGTAAGCCTTATAGCATCTGCGCATTGCGAAACACCTAAACAATTACTTTTGCGAGGAAGAATGAAACTCCTAATAGAGCAAGGGCTGTTTCGGCTTTGCGTAATACTCGGTTATGACGGCGGATATACCTGCGAAATAGCCGAAACGGAGGCTTTTTTATGAATTGGCTCGGAGCGATGCTTGTCGTTTGTGCGTCGTATGTTTGCGGAATCACTCTTGCAAAAGACGAGGGGAATAGTTTAAAAACGCTCGATTCGCTTTTAAATCTTCTATCATATATGCGCCGTAGAATGAGCCTTGAACGTATGCCTCTTTTCGATATTTTTTCGGATTTTAACGATGAGTATTTGGAGAAAATCGGATTTTTGAAAATCATTCGCTCCCACCGAAACGGTTTGACCGCATTATGGAGTGACGCAATTTCAACGCTTTCTATCGATGAAGAAACCAAACGTGAATATTTGCGTTTCGGCGAAAGCTTGGGGAGTCTTCCGTTTGATGAACAGATTGTAAGGCTTGATTCTCTTTCCGTGTTTATCACCGAAAAACGTAACGAACTTCGCATAAGCTTACCCGATAAACAAAAAAGCATAAAGACCGTCAGTCTTCTTTTGGGCTTGATGACCGCAATAATCCTTTTATAGAGTGAGTTAGGTAAATCCGAATCACCTAAAAGTTGTCTTTTTGCACCCTTTTTGGTGTATCGGATTTGCAATACATTAGTATTGCGGCATCCTCAACATCCAAAAATCATCACAAAAATCCTTCCTTTTAGGTCATGGATTTTTTGACGAGCGGGTTTTGGGCAATCGAGGAAAAAACGCAGCAAATACAAGCATATTCACTGGTATTTTGATTCGGAGTGAGCAAAAATAAGCCGTCCAAAAATGGTTCGGATTTACTTAACTCACTCTAGAAAGGAAAAGAAATTGGCAATATCGTTAATTTTAAAAATCGCAGGTATAGGAATAGTAGTAAGCGTTGCTTGTCAGATA
>JAZRUB010000060.1:0-12307 GCA_045652305.1 Eubacteriales bacterium | reverse complement strand
GTATGTACGTTAAGAATAAGGCAAACTCCGGTTCTGCGGGTTATGTTCAGGAATCTCAGCGTGCTGTTGCCGATACTATCCTTATCGTTAAGAAGGACAGTATTAAAACTCCCGACACTACTCCTGTAGTAAACGATAGCCTTGTATACCAAAAAGAATATGAATCTCTTACCGCATCCAACAGAACCGACACTTGGGTAGATAACGGCAAGAGATTGACCGACGGTTTGAAGGGCACTACTTCTGTAGGCACAGCCGGATTGTATTCCGGTTGGAAAGCACCTGACGGAACCAAGGATTTCTCTGTTGAACTTTTGTTTGACCTCGGCTCTTACAAGAAGAGCGATACCTATAAAGCATACCTCGCAGGCGGTGCTTGGGGCATAGCGATTCCTAAAGACGCTGTTTCTGTTGACATTTACGCTTCCGATAAAAAAGACAGCGGTTATGAGCTTGTAGCATCCTCGGCTGCGGGTTCTGCAGTTCTTACCAGTGGCACAGGCACATACAACGAAACTTGGAGTACCTATACAATAACCGCGACTGCAAATGCAGCGGTAACTGCGCGTTATATAAAGATGGTTCTTAACTATAAAGAAGTTGCGGGCAGAGAATCGCATATCTGGTTAGATGAAGTTGAAATATTCAATTACAAAACCGGAACCGAAACTCCCGACCCCGAACCCGAAAAACCTGTTACTCCCGTAAGCAAGAATGTTGCGCTTAATAAATCTTATACCGGTGCCGAACCGTCTTCCGCAGGTACGAAATACTCTGCTAACCTCACCGACGGTCAGGCAAGCGAAGCAATCGCATACGACAATAACTGGTTTGGTTTCTACTATAACAAAGATGCTGCCGGCGCTAACGCTCCTAACGGTATCGGCGAAGTAATTATCGACCTCGGCAAGGTTTACAACGGTATCAACGATGTTAAGGTTCACGTTTGGAACCACAACGCATCCGGTATAGTTGCTGCTAAGAGCATTACCGCGTCCTTCTCTAAAGACGGCGTAACCTTCAGCAAGGGTGTGGACGTTCCTGTTCCTACCGGAAACAACCCCGCATGGGCAACTGCAGAAATTGATAACGTATCTGCTCGTTACGTTAAGATTCAAATCGAAACTCAGGGCACTTGGACCTTCTTGAACGAAATTGAAGTTTACGCTGACGAAAGTTATGTTCCCGAAGAAGGCAATCTCGGTGACGTTGATGATGACGGTGACGTTGATGCGGCTGACTACGTTCTTGTTAAACGTGCGGTTTTGTAAACCTATTCGCTTAGCGAAAAACAAAAACTCGTTGCTGATGTCGATGCTGACGGCGACGTAGATGCTACCGACTACGTTCTCATTAAGAGAATCGTTTTGGGTACGTACGAAGTAAAATAATTGGTTTTTTAAAGAGAGGCTGTCGAATAGACGGCTTCTCTTTTTGCAAAATTGGACAAATATTCCTTATCTTGAATACAAAAAAATGAAACAAATATAAAAAATCAAAAAATAACCCGAAAAACGAAAAAACTATCGTCTGAGTATAGTGCTAAAATAGCTGTTAGGGTATATAATGGGGTTTCACAATGGGTAAATACACTTATTCCCGAAAGGAGTACACATAATGAACAAAATTTTAGCAAGAGTTCTTTCTGCAATATTGTTGTTGTGCATGATCCCCGCGGCGATTATCACCGCGCTTGCAAACGGCCCCGGTGTTGCGAAGGACGAAACCGAAAACCAGTCGCTTGTCTGGGATAACAACCAGTATATCCCCGAGTCTATCAAGATAGACGGTGACTTTACCGATACCGGTTGGGGTGTTGACGAATGGCAATATGCCGATGCGAATACCGGCACTTGGGATACTGAACACCCTTCTAACAAAAACATACCTGTTACATATAAGTACCAGATGCACTATGACTCTGAGTACTTCTATATCGCTACGGTTATAACCATGCCCGAAGGCGTTACCGAGGGTGTGTTTACCGTTTATTTGTCGGAATTGAGATATTTGGTCAAAAACGACTATGATGACCGTGGTGTTACTGCCGCATTCAAATTCCATATAAACGGCAATGAAGTTACCGAAGAAGCTGTAAAAGGTCCCGATGACGAAGATGCCAATAACGGAAATTATTCGGGTAACGGATTGGCATATTTCAAAAATATGGAAATCTACAAAGAAGTTAAAAACGGCGTGGTTATTATTGAATTCCGTAACGCGTTGGATGCAACCGTTGACAGAGATTTCACTGTTTACGGTGCACATAAAAATCTCGGCAATTACGGCGGCAACAATATTTCCTACAGCGTTTCCATGGGTCTTCCTCACATAGCTAACGATACCGGAAAACCTGCAAATAACGCTTTGGGCAGTTCTTATGACTACCTTTACTACCCCGTTTGGTCGCAGGGTGTTTCTGCTGTTCTTGAGCCCTCTGCTGAAAACTGGCCTTCCAGATATCTCGAATACGAGGCTCAAGGTCAAACTAACAGAAACGGTTTGTTCGTGCCGAAAAACTATGCGATTTTGTCGCCGTCTGTTACTATTGACGGTAATCTCGACGAAGCACTTTGGGAAAGTACCGATATGAGAACTGCCAACGAGGCAACCGGTACGTATATAACCAGACCTTTCGACGGCAACTCGCTTAGTTACTCTATTGGCCTTCAGGCAGACCAAACAAAACTTTACGGTTCAGTTATTATTGATGCGGAAGCAGGAAAAGCTCCCGATAACGACTTAGACCTTGGTACACAGTTTGATATTTGGTTCAGAGGTACCGACAACCGCCAAAACATGGAAATGACAGGCGACATTGCCTCGGTGGAATATGAATTTTATAAGCAAGAATACATTCATGGCTACGAAAAGAAAGCTAACGGCCAACCTGATAATGATAAACCGATAAAAAGCTATAGCAATGAAATGTTGTACTATATCAACCATCAGTATTCATTCCAGTTATACGATGGAGGAAAGTATGACAACAACCGTAACGGCCGCGAATTATATTACGACGAAAACCCCAATGCTGCACCCGACTATTACGTAACTAAAAACGGCAGCAACTGGGAACGTCACGAAAAGAAAATCGGCGAAGAAGCTGACGCTACCTATAACTACGAATATAAGGTTATAGACGGCAAAACCTATCTTGAATTCTGGATAGACCTTAAATCCGTTCACTGCGACGATAAAGAGATAGAAGTTTTCGTATCTGTACGTCACATGCAGAATACAAAAGCAAGCTCCACTCGTAACAATATTCAACTTTATTATCCGAAGTTGCTTGTTAACGAGACTATGTATGCCGAAACTTCTGAAATTTGGCTTACCCACTACAATGGTCTCGGTGAGGATGCAAAATACATTTGGAACGACTCGAAAGTTTACGACGCCGTCGGCATTATTTTTGATAACTATAAGAACTATAGCGATACCACACAAAGTATGGGCGCATGGAATAACGAGGTTTTGCTTAAAAGGGTAACCGATACGTCGTACGAAATAGTAAAAATAAGACTCGCGGGCAAAGGCACGGCAGGTTCATTGGGCAACCCGACTGACGGTAAGTACCTTTGGTACGTCTTCGGTGTAGGTACTCGTTACAACCAAACAGGAAACGAAACAGTAGCACCATACCACGGTGAAGCGATAACTGCTGACAGAGGTCCGCTTGATACAAGAAATGCAAAAGCATATCAAGCTCAGATTAAATTCTCGAGATGGAACGTCGGCGACACCATACGTTTCAATGATTTCTTGCCTTCTTCTGTTACCACCGGACGAAAGGTAATTACCTATCACGGCAGACAGGATGCAACCGAAGATAATGAGGTTGTGGTCAGCCACATAGGTATGACTTCGACCAACCATACCACCACACAGGAACTTGCACTAACAAGTGCACAACATGTCAAGTTTGAGATATATAACGACGATACCCCTTTGACATTTGTATCGCAAATCAATATAAGAACGCTTAATGACAACGGCACATTTTCTTTCATACAAGGTAACTCGACGAATGCCAACAACAAAGTGACTTATAAGCTCGACGGTGATGACAAAAACGATGCGAACTATAAGGACTCGGGAGGAGAACTTAACGACAACGAAGGTTTTAGCGGCACCGCGACGGCAGCGTATTACAACGCCGAATATGTCGGCTTTAATAATAATTATGCATCCAACGGTGTGCCTACTATAGAATTTAACCTTGGAAGCGTTTACGAGAATATTTACGACTTTAGTATTTGGTGTGGTACAAACGCTGATTCTTTCGCTGGTATTTCGAAACCCGAAAGAGTTGTGGTAAAAGTTTCTTTAGACGGGGTGAACTGGAGTTATGCTACCACCATTGTTCCCGTTGGTGAGGCACTACCGGCAACGAAGGATCATCTTCCTAACGAAATGGTTCGTGAAAGGGTAAAGTATGCCGGAAACCGTGCTAAAGCTTATTACAGCCCCTACACAATTACCCGCACTTATGGCCCTCAGTCTTTGCGTAATAACAATAGAGATATGGCAACTAACTCCAACTATGATTCGAAAACCGACTACGATCAAAACACCTCGTGCCTCTATTGGTGGAGAAACCGTCATATGCCCACCTTGTCAGCATACGGTAAGCAAACGTACTGGATGTATGATATAGGTTTGAACGTAGTAGGTGCATTGCATGTTGCTCCCGAAACTATTACGGTTGATAATCAGCTCGGCGACTCAGGTTGGAACCAATACAATTGGACCGAAGTCAGCGGTTCGATTAACGGTACCGGCGCACAAGGACCTGATTTTGTATATCAGATGCGTTCCGACGGAGAATATTTGTACGTTGCATCGGTTATCAACAGTACAAATCCCACTTTCGGACTTTGGATTAAGTCTGACGACGGTAAAATTAAATATTACGAAATCGCTGACGGCGAGAAATCAATCCCTGTTACAATCCCCGAAGCTACCAGCGAATTGGAAGCTGAGAACCTTGAACTTTCCGCATTTGTCGGAAGCTTCGAAAATGACAGCTTGGTATATCCTGCTTCGCTTAAGGTAATGGAATGGGACGGCACAAGCTGGAGCACCTTACCGTACGAAGGCAGCACGTTCTACGGATACACCAAGGAAATCGTAGAAAATACCACCAGCGGTGAAGGCAGCGGTTGGACCGCAATTCCCGAAACCAAAGGCTTCCGTTTCGGTGTTGATTGTGCACGTCTCGAATCGGTAGACGGTCAACTTATCAGATTTGATAGAAATAAAAACATCGAAACGCCATCCGGTTTGTACGATGCTGTATACGGTACCGCGGACCAACGTATGGTTGAATTCAAAATCGCACTTTCCGAATTCGACGGTTTGGACGGCTTTGAATACTACCTTCAGGTTAAAGAAGGCGAAAATTCGACTATTTATCCCAAGGTTTATAACCTTAGCGACGGTTTTGTAACTGATTCGGCACCTACATTCCCCGAAGAATATTCGTTCAAGTTAGCTGCAGACGATGTGGCAAACGGCGACAAGCTTTGGTTGCGTAACGATTACGCTCCCATGACCTCGCTCGGTGCAAAAATCAACGAAGGTAATTATGGCGCTAACAATGCAAATGCTATTCGTTTCGGTGCGAGATTTACCGAAAACTTCATTCGCAGACAGAACGTAGAAGATGGTACAGACTATTGGGATGTTGCAGATGCAGGTATAATTTTTGCTCCTACTTCCTATCTTACAGAAAAGGGCATAAAGCTTGAACTCAACGGCGACCAAGGTATCGCAAAGAATACTGCAAAAGATATCGTAAACTGGAAGAACGATACCGCAGACTCCAAAACCAACTTTGCAGATTACGAAAGCTTCGTGTTCTACGTAACTTTGAGTGGATTGCCTACGTCTTACTTTGATACAGAATTCCAATTCTGCCCCTACATAGATTACTATGATACAAACGGAAGCGGATTCTTCTACGGTCAAACCTTAACAAGAACCTTCAACGGCGTTAAGAATGATGTATATTATCCTAACGAAAGTGAACAAATGCCCGTAAAACCCGCGAACTAAGTTTAATTAACATGAAAACGCTCCCTTAACAGGGAGCGTTTTTTATATATTTTCAACCAAACATTAGTAAAAAACTATTGCAATTTTTGGATATGTTTGTTATAATCGTATTTGAAGAAAAATGGCGTTCTTGATGAACGGCTATTAATATAGGAGTATTAAAATGAAAGCTATTATTAACGGCAAAATCATTTTGAAAGACCGCATCGTTGAAAACAGCGCGCTGCTTTACTCCGATGTGATTGAAGGAATTGTCCCTGCGGACAAAATTCCTGATGGTGTTGAGGTTATCGATGCCAAGGGCGGTTATGTTGCCCCCGGTCTTATCGACCTTCACATTCACGGTTATCTTGGAAAAGACGTTTGTGACGGTGAGGAAGAAAGCATCCGCACAATCTCCAAGGGCTTGCTTGCAAACGGCGTTACCGGTTACCTTCCCACAACCATGACGGTTGATATGAAGGTTATCAAAAAAGCGCTTGAAGTGTGCCGCAGTCTTAAAGAAGAAAGTAAAACTTGGGAAGGTTCTGCAATTCTCGGCTGCCATGCTGAGGGTCCTTTTATCAGCGAATCGAAAAAAGGCGCTCAGGACGCGAAATACATACTCAAACCCGATGCTAAGTTTGTTAAAGAATATGCGGACATCATCCGTATAATCACCCTCGCTCCCGAAACCGATACCGAAGATTTCGAAGCGATTAAAGAAATACGTCGCGACACCGACGTTATCATGTCTATCGGCCATACAAGCGCTGATTACGACACCGCAATGAAGTCGGTTGAAAACGGTATGCGTCACGTAACCCACCTTTTCAACGCGATGACTCCTCTTGCACACAGAGCACCCGGTGTAGTTACTGCGGCATTTAATGCTGACGTAAGCTGCGAACTTATCGTCGATACGTTCCACGTAAACCCTGCGTTCTATGATATGATTTGGAACATCAAGGGCAGAAAGCTTTGCTTCATCACCGACTGTCTCCCTGCGGGCGGACTTCCCGAAGGCGAATACACTCTCGGCGGTGCGAAGATAATCTACCGCGGTATCGTTTGCCGTCTTGAAGACGGTACCGTTGCAGGTAGCGTTCTTCACCTCAACAAGGGCGTTTGGAACGTATACACCAATTCGTCTATTCCTTTGTGGGAATGCGTAAACGGTGCATCTCTCAACCCTGCTACAACGCTCGGTATCGACAAGCAAAAGGGTTCTATTGAGGTAGGCAAGGATGCCGACATCATCATAACAGACAATGAATTCAACATACAAAAAACAATCATCGGAGGAAACATTAAATATGAATCTTAAGGTTAAAGCTAAACTTGACCCCCAGTTCGCACCTCTTTCTGTTGTATGTCGCGAAATGCGCGAAGCAACCAAGGATAACGGACAGGACCTTGTAATCGGTGTTGAAAGAACCAAGGGTTGCACCACCGTTTACAAAACTCGCGTTTTCAAGGACGGCACAGGCCACGACGAAGAAAACTTTGATTTTATCGAAAGAATGGCGAAAGCTCTTCTTTGGGTTGCAGGTGGTTTTAAAATAATCATCGCAGGTAGCGAAGTTATCGGTAACAAGATTAAAGAAGCATATACCGACGGCGGTCTTCGTGATTTCGACGTTCACTTTATGGAACGCGTATATGAAAGACCTTTCGAAGTAGAAGTACGTTCTATCGAAAATGCTCCCGTTGACTGTGGCTCTGCAGCACCCGTTGGCAGACACCTTGACGGTTGCCGTATCGGTTTCGATGCAGGTGGATCCGACAGAAAGGTTTCTGCTGTTGTTGATGGCGAAACCGTTTACTCCGAAGAAGTTGTTTGGTTCCCCAAGATTAACTCTGATCCCGATTATCACTATCAGGGAATCCTCGATGCAATGAAGACCGCGGCTTCCAAAATGCCCCGCGTTGACGCTATCGGCGTTTCTTCCGCAGGTGTTTACGTTGACAATCGTATCATGGTTGCGTCGCTCTTCCTTAAAGTAAGTGATGAAGACTTTGACAAAAAAGTTAAGAATATGTACATCGACGTTGCAAAGGAAATCGGCGCAGATATTCCGATTGAAGTTGCAAATGACGGTGACGTTACCGCTCTTGCAGGCGCAATGAGCTTGGAAGATGATTCGGTTCTCGGTATCGCAATGGGTACCTCCGAAGCAGCAGGTTACGTTGACCCTCAGGGCAATATTACCGGCTGGCTCAACGAACTCGCTTTCGCACCCGTTGACTTCTGCAAGAACGCTATGGTTGACGAATGGTCGGGCGACTACGGTTGTGGCGTTAAGTATTTCTCGCAAGACGGCGTTATCAAACTCGCACCTTTCGCAGGTATCGAACTTGATGAAAGCCTCTCTCCTGCAGAAAAGCTCAAGGTTGTTCAAGGCCTCATGAAAGAAGGCGACGAACGCGCTGCAGCTATCTATGACACCATCGGTGCATACTTCGGCTACGCTATCGCATTCTACGCTGAATTCTATGATATCAAGCACGTACTTATCATGGGTCGTGTTACCTCCGGCGACGGCGGTGTTATCCTTCTCGAACGCGCTCAGGAAGTTCTTGATAAAGAATTCCCCGAACTCGCTTCCAAGATTCAGCTCCACATTCCTGACGAAAAGGCACGTCGTGTTGGTCAGTCTGTTGCAGCTGCATCTCTTCCTAAGATTAAATAATTTAGGTTTTAATTGTTATCGCGCCGACTTAAATCGGCGCGATAATTTTTTGAGTGATTGTATAAAATTTTAGAAAAGTTCATTGATTTTGCAATGGTTTTGCCGTATAATATAAAGAGAATGAACGGAGGTGCGATATGATAAACGGAAATCTGCCCGAACCGATAATCACCTTTGCAGGGTATAAGGGCTCGATACAAAACTGTTCGCCGCTTACGGTGAAAGAATACGTTAATGACATCATATTGTTCTTTCGGTATATTATCGTTACGCGCAGAGGGGACAAGCCCGAAAAAACCGAAATGACCGAGGTTTCAATCGCACCGCTTGACTATGCATTGGTAGGTTCGGTTCGCACCGACGAAATATATTCATATATGCTTTACCTTACGTCTGTTCGCGGAAACGGTGTTCGGATTCGCGCAAGACGTCTGTCAGCGATAAAGGCGTTTTATAAATACCACACTGCGAAATCGCGCAAGCTTGACGAAAATCCTGCACAAGATATAGACAGCCCGACAGTTAAACCTGCGTTGCCTAAATATATGTCGCTTGATGAGAGCATTAAACTGTTAGAGAGCGTACCGCGTGATTGTCCTACGTATGAAAGGGATTATTGCATACTTACTCTGTTTTTGAATTGCGGTATGCGTTTGTCCGAACTTGTGGGTATTAACCTTGCCGATATTGATGAGGATTTGTCAAAGCTTGTTGTTACGGGTAAAGGAAGCAAAATGCGTGTGGTCTACCTTAATTCCGCGTGTAGAAAAGCATTGATTGATTATTTAAAGGTTCGCCAAAGCAAAGCGACCGAACACGGTCAGCCGATTATAGATAAACAAGCGCTGTTTTTGAGCGCACGACGCACCCGTATTTCAAATCAAATGGTACAAACGATGGTTTATAAGTACCTTAAATTGGCAGGACTTGACGGACGCGGACTGTCGGTACATAAATTGCGCCACACCGCCGCGACACTTATGTATAACGAGGGCGAAGTAGACGTACTCACTTTAAAGGATATCCTCGGACATGAACAACTGACAACAACACAAATATATACGCATTTAAGCAACAAAAAATTGGAGGAAGCTGCGGAAATGAATCCGCTTGCCAAAATCAGATAACAATGATAGAAAGAACATTTAGTGTAGCAAGCTTTGACGTTTATCCCAATAGCACCATGAAACCTTCTGCGCTTCAGCATTATATGCAGCAGTTGGCGCGTGAGGATTGCGATGCAATGGGGTATACGTATAAGATGATGCGCGAAGTTAATATGGTTTTTGTTATCACAAAACTCGGCATAAAGGTTAATAAGCCGGTATTCGCGTATGATGAATTAACGGTGAAAACCTATCAAAACCGAGTTTCGGGTATAACTTGGGAACGTGAATTCGAGTTTTATCGCGACGGCGAGGAGATAATCCACGCGACAACTCAATGGGTTGTGGTCAAGTATGACACGCGCCAAATAGTTCGTCCGCGTGATTTCCCGGGCGGAATAGTGTCGCTCGAAGCGGATTGTAATACGATAGAAATACCTCGCTCGTTTGATACAAGTGATATTGCCCCCGTCGGAGAACGCATTGTACGTCTTTCCGACCTTGATGAAAACGACCACCTCAATAATTGCGTTTATTCGGATATTACACTTGATATCCTGCCGTACGACCGCAAGGAAGACTACGTAAAAGAAATGTTTATCATTTTCCGTCAAGAAGCAAAGATTGGCGATGTTTTAAGTCTGTCTTCTGCAGAAAAAGAGGGTAAATACGTCGTTTCTGCCTATAATACGACAGGCGAAAAGCCTTGTTTTGAGGCAGAATGTGTTTTGGGCAAAATATCCGGTTGATTTTTCTTGATAGTTGTTATATAATAGTTTGGAACATCAGAAAGGAGAGTTCGTATGTCGGATATGATAAGAAATATAACGAATAACCGTGCTGCGTATCACGAATACTTTGTTGAAGAAAAATTCGAAGCCGGCATAGAACTTTTCGGCACCGAGGTAAAATCGCTTCGCTGTGGCAGAGTTAATCTAAAGGATTCATTCTGCCGAGTGGATGACGGCGAGCTTGTCGCGTACGGTATTCATATCAGTCCATATGAAAAGGGAAATATCTTTAACCGCGACCCCTACCGTCCCAGAAAATTGCTCATGCATCGCCGAGAGATAGACCGTATGTTTGGCGCAGTCGGTCAAAAAGGCTATTCGATTATACCGCTTTCGCTTTATTTTAAGGGACGTTGGGTAAAAGTAGAGTTAGGGCTTTGCAAGGGTAAAAAATTGTACGATAAACGCGCGGTAGAGGCAGAAAAGTCTGCTAAACGCGATATCGAACGCGCAGGGAAGGGCAATTACTGATGGCAACGTGGATAGTCCACCTACGTGTGGCGGAAAAGGTGCGTCAAGCGCTCAGCAATATAGACGAAACGGCATACTATGTCGGCTCACTCGCGCCCGATAGCGGAAGAATGGTAGACGCTTTCACGTATATGCCACCGAAAGATGTTTCGCATTGGAAACGCGAAAAGGTTTCGTATGAACAGCGTTTTTTGGATAATGCCGAGTTTTATAAAAAATACGCCGAAAACGAATCGGATATTTTCAAAAAGTCATTGTATATTGGGTATTACGTTCATATTTTGACCGATACGCTCTTTGTACGCGATGTTATACATCCGTTTATAGAGAAAAACGGAAGACCGTTTTGGCGCGAGAATATAGATAAAATCCGCGCAGGGTGGTATGAACTTGATTTTCGGTTTGTGGCAGCGAACAAAAATTACCGTCCGCTCAAGATAATAAGCGCAGTGACCGATTTTCCGAACGTATATTTTGATTATTTCACAGCTGACGATATAACCGAACGTGTGAAATATGCTTCGGATTTGTATGCAAATTGCAAAACCGACGAATCGGTTGAGTTTTTAACCATAACTCCCGACGGTATGGAACGATTCATCGAAACCGCAGTTGAAAGTATAATAAGTATATTAAAGAACAATCATAATTTATAAAGCAAAACCGTATGGGGCCGTAAAGGTTTCGACGGGGATTCTGAAACGAAGTAAGCGAGCAGAAGCGCACAACTTCTATAAAATGTGTACTTTAAAATTAAACGCTAACAATAATAAATTAGCAGTCGCTGCCTAAGTGCAGTGACCGTCGACCCGAAGAGTACCGCGGCTTCGGACTCGGCGTCACTTAGCGGTGAACGTGCGCAGGGATAAGCTTTGCCCCCTGCCATGAATTAATGAAGCTACCGTCTGTGTGAGCCTGCCGTGCGGCGCACACAGAGGGGAATCCTAAAGTACGGCTGCGCTCGGAGAAAGCATCGCGGATGGGTTTTCGGACAGGGGTTCGATTCCCCTCGGCTCCACCAAAATAAAAGAACCGCCTTAGTGCGGTTCTTTTATTTTGATTTGAAGGGAATCGAAGGGCGAGCAAAAATGTGTCGGGGACACGTTTTTCCCGCCACAGGGGAGAGAGCGAAAAGGCGATAGCGTGCGGAGCAACGCGGTAAGCCTTGAAAGCGAACGGAGATTCCCCTCGGCTCCACCAAAAAGAA